>JAOZNO010000765.1 GCA_029933755.1 Bacteroidales bacterium
AAAAATTAAAATCACGGGTAGGAGTAAGGTCTCCCAATTTAATCTGCTTTTTACCTGCTGCAATTTGTGAAATTATTGTTGGAATAATTGCTCTTGCAGATTGTCGCGGGCCGTAAGTATTAAATGGCCGGGCAATGGTAAGGGGTAAGTTAAAAGCATTGAAAAAACTCATTGCCATTGCATCTGCTCCAATTTTGCTTGCACTGTACGGTGATTGTGCTTGTTTTGGGTGTTTCTCGTCAATTGGTACGTATTGTGCTGTTCCATAAACTTCTGATGTGGATGTATGAATAACACGGGCTACATTATTTTCTTTGGCCGCCTGGCAAATGTTTAAAGTTCCTTTTATATTGGTATCTACATAGGAGTCCGGTGCTATATAAGAGTACGGTATTGCAATAAGCGCAGCAAGATGGAATATTACATCAATATCTTTTGTTATTTCTTTACAAAAATGCGGATCCCTAACATCACCGGAAATAACTTCTAAGTTCTTATTTTGTGGAATATCTTCTAACCATCCCCAATTATTAAATGAATTATATTGAGATAAGGCTTTTACTTTATTATCTTTTTGTAAAAGTAGTTCGGTAAGGTGTGAACCTATAAAACCATCGGCCCCGGTTATAAGTATTTTTTTATTTTGTAATTGCATCGGTTTACTATTCTAATTGTCCACGAATTACACTAATTTACACTAATTTTGTCCACGAATTGCACTAATTGACACGAAGAAATACGTAGAATGTTTTTTTGTCCACTAATTACGTCCACGAATTACACTAATTGACACGAAGCTCAACTAATTTATCCACTAATACTTATCCACGAATTAACACAGCTTGTCCCGCTAAAGCGGGAAAGATTGTCCACGGATTATATGGATTAACTTGTGTAAATAACCTTGTTGTGCTTTCTTTGGGCTTGGCTTTTTATACAGCTTCGCTTCCTCAGTCCCATTTTTTGGGTGAGTAGGCATTGTTTATATTGTTTTGTTTTTTTGGCTTGCAAATATATATAAATATGTATAGGTAGAACAATGTTTTTTATCCACTAATTTCACTAATTAGCACGAAGAATATCCCCTAATTTTACTAATTAACACAGCCTGCCCCGCTGAAGCGGGAAATTAATAGACGAGTTGTTTGTATTTGAGGCTTTGTTCGCCAGAGTTTATTCTTAAACCCAGGATTTTTAAGTCATTGAGGTTTTTTATTGTTTGGACACTGGTAGGACTTTCAAACGTTGCCTGATTTATTGTAACTTACTTTGGATATTCTTCAATTATCCGTTCTTTAATGTATCCCTCAATATCTGATGCGGAAACCTTATAAACCGGCTGAAGCAATTCAAACTGTTTGTCAGGGACAAAACGGCTGCCATTACTCAGAAGGTGCAAAATATCCCTAGTTTTTAATGTGTGATTAGAATATTTTCCTGCTTTCAAAACGAGTTCTTTTAAAGAAACCCCTTCTTTAAGAATGGAATAAATATCATAATAATCTCGAAACTCACTACGGCGAAGACAAACTTCCAGTTTCATTACCCCTATTGATTTTATATCTGCTGCGATGATATTGTTTAAAATGAATACAGGTTTTTCTAAAGGGCTCAAATTAAATTGTTTTGCGAAAAAGGACAACTTGACCCCGTTTACAATAAAATTTACATGTTCAAACCCCAATATGTCTTTTTTTTCAATATTTCCAACTGTTCTTAATTCATTTTCAATATTGTACCAATCTACCGTAGGTTTGTCCTTTTTTAGCTTCGTTGCCCATTTACAAAAAACCAAATCTTCACTTAACCTTTTACCAATTTGCAAAGATAAGGCTGTCCCCCCAATCAGAGTATAGTCATTAACGCACGACAACTTTGATATTTCTTCAATATTATTTTTTGTATTTTGAGTTAAGCCAGTCACAGTTATTCTGATTTCTTATTATCTTTCAATTTTTAAAAATATCTGTCAGAGTTTTTTATGTCAAAAAGCCAAAAAGCATAAAATCTGTTCAAACTATAATAAGTTTCGTTATTTGATAACAATTTTTCTTTCCAAACCTGCATGATGTGTTTTTTAGGAAATAAGTGATAAAGTTTAATAATATCTTCAATGTCAAGATGAACTAGTACTTTTTCAATTATAAGGTCATCACTTATTTTATTAAGGTTTTTAATATTGTATGACCAAAAAGCATGCTCTTGCCTAAGTTTTCCAAGCAATTCAGAAACAGCTTTTTTATGTACTTCACTTTTAGGCATTTTTAAAATCATTTAATAGTTCGTCCTCATCCAGGTCAATCATTGAAACATTATACTGGTGCAGAATTAATAGGAAATTTACCCTGTCCATTCCAGCAAGCGTTGCAGCCATGCCTGATGATAGCTTTTTAAGTTCAAATAACTTTATTGCCATTGCTATTTTGGCTTCTTTTTCAAACTGCAAAGCATTTAGCTGCATCGCATCAGGAAAGTGTGAGGGATAATTCACTTGAATTAAATGTGGCATAATGCTATTTTTTTATTTGTGTAAGCTGAATAATATTTTATTTTTTGTTCGTCCTAATATCAGCGTAACTACTTTTAAACAAAGGTACGAAATTTTATGCAATATTATTTTTAGCGAATTGAATGCGGATGACACTGATTTATCCACGAATTACACAGCCTGCCCCGCTAAAGCGGGGAATTGACACGAAGAAA
>JAOZNO010000766.1 GCA_029933755.1 Bacteroidales bacterium
TGATTATCAGGCTATGCCCTGGAAACATTTTTTGGTAAACCCATCAAGTGAATTAAAACCAAATATTGAAGTAACTTACAGGAATAATGCAGATGCTGATCGTTTAATAGAACGCCTTGACTTTATTTTTATTGATAACACATCAAACAGAATAAATGATACACTCAATGGTGGCTCCTCGAATTTAGCACCGGGCTTACTTATTAACTATGCAGCACCTTTCAGTTATTCTTTTGTAACAAACTCAGTAGATACAGCTAGTTTTACAATAAAAAGCCTGATAACAACAGATAGTTCTGATCCTATTGAAAACAACCAATTAAGCTATATTCAAAAATTTTACAATTATTATGCTTATGATGATGGAAGTGCTGAAGTTGGCTATGGTTTAGTTGGTGATGGAACACGATTTTCGAGATTAGCCTATCAGTTTAATTCCAGAAAAGAAGACACCTTACAAGCTGTTCAAATGTATTTTAACAGAACATTAAACGATGCAAGTCAAGAGTACTTTTATTTAACCGTTTGGGATGATAATGGAAGCGGACAACCTGGAGAAATTATCTACGAACAAGAAGGAGTACTACCAGTTTATGAAAATGAACTGAACAAATTTCATACTTTTAGTTTAGATACTACTTTAATAGTGAATGGAATTTTTTATGTTGGTTGGATACAAACCACTGAAGACATGCTAAATATTGGTTTTGATGTAAATACCATTAATAATGACAAAGTTTTCTATAACATTACAGGTGAATGGGTCAACTCTACCATTCCTGGTTCTTTAATGATACGACCTGTTTTTGGTTCTGATTTTACTACTTCAACAAAAAAATTAACTCAGGAGGAAATATACAACAAAGTTAAAATTAATTTATATCCTAATCCGGTAAAAAACAATTTACATATTCGGTTTGAAAACAAAAAGATAAATAATCCGGTAAATCTTAACATTATTAATATCCGTGGCCAAATAATTTATCAATCTGAACTTGATCGTGATGAGTTTGTTGATTTTTCAGGATTTGATGAAGGGATTTACTTTTTAAGATTCTCAGATAAGAATAAATCTTTTGTTGAAACTAAAAAAATCATAAAAATCAACTAATTTTGTCAAAAAAATTAGAGATACCATAATATATTGGTATCTCTTGTTTAAGATTAATTAACAAGTCATTGGTAATTAAAATACATCCGTAATTTTAATATTGCTTGTATTTTTAAAGTGTTAAACTCTGTATAGAAAAGCTGGACGTTGGCAGTCCACGGTAGACAAGTACTTTGCAAAGCTTTCCTACTGAGAACTGAAGACTATTCTCGTTTCAAAATAGTAAAACACATAAAAAATAAGAAAACACCAATTTTACGGATAGACAATTACCAGTTACTAATTACAATGAATAACATGCAGGAAACTGAAGACAATCAACTATTTGAACATTTCAAATACACCGTTGATAAAGGCCAATCACCTTTAAGGATAGATAAATACTTATTTAACAAAATTGAAAATATTTCGCGTAACCGAATACAGGAAACAGCAAGTAGTGGGAATATTTTGGTAAATGAAAAAGCTGTGAAAGCAAATTACAAGGTAAAACCAGATGATGTTATCAGTATTGTTTTTGAATATCCACCACGCGAAATTAAAATTATAGCTGAAGATATACCCATAGACATAGTTTATGAAGATGATGAGTTATTGATTGTAAACAAGCAACCCGGTATGGTTGTTCATCCTAGTTATGGTCATTATTCAGGAACACTACTCAATGCACTTGCGTATCATTTAAAAGATAATAAACTTTTCAAAAGTGATGATCAACGTCCGGGACTAGTCCATCGTATTGATAAAAACACATCAGGAATTTTGCTTATTGCGAAAACAGAAGATGCTAAAATGAAACTGTCTAAACAGTTTTTTGATCGAACAACTGAACGTAGATACATTGCACTTGTTTGGGGAGATTTTGCAGATGAAGAAGGTACAATTACGGGACATATTGGCCGTAACCTTAAAAACAGAAAAGTAATGAGCGTATTTCCAGAAGCAGATTACGGAAAACATGCTGTTACTCATTATAAAGTTATTGAGCGTTATGGTTATGTTACTCAAATTGAGTGTAAACTGGAAACCGGGCGTACACACCAGATTCGTGCACACATGAAATATATTGGTCACCCACTTTTTAATGATGAAGAGTATGGTGGCGAACGAATTTTAAAAGGTACAACCTTTACAAAATACAAACAATTTGTACAAAATTGCTTTAATGTATTACCACGGCAAGCACTACATGCTAAATCATTGGGTTTTATTCATCCAAAAACAGATGAAAAAATGTTTTTTGATTCAGAAATACCGGATGACATGGCAGCTACAATTGAAAAGTGGCAAAATTATGTAAAAAATAGAATCAGCGAATAATTCTTCATGAATTTTATCTTTTAAATCTACCGTAAACATTATATTTCAAATGAAGAAAAATATTGCTGTAATAACAGGCGGAAACTCTTCTGAATACTATATCTCCTTACAAAGTGCTGAAACAATTGCCAATGGAATTGATAAAGAAAAATTTAATGTCTATAAGGTTCTCATAAAAGGTAATGACTGGGAACTAACCAGTGATTTATACTGCGGAATTCCTATAAACAAAAATGATTTTAGCTTTAATGACAATGGTCAAAAAGTTAA
>JAOZNO010000072.1 GCA_029933755.1 Bacteroidales bacterium
TTTAAAATTTGACTTTTGGAAAGTACTTTTATCTTGATTGTCAGTAAGTTTAACCATTTAACCATTTAAAGTATACATGGAAATTGATTAAAATAGTAAACTAATATTTGAAATAAACATTACAAAAAATAACTAATTCGTTTATTAAAAAAAGGAAGATATGAAATCAATTCTGTTATCTATTATATTCGTATTTATATTTGTTGCTAATTCATTTTCTCAAATTGTAACAACTAGTCCTGGCATACCAACTGCTAATGCGGCAGTTACGATTACTTTTAATGCTGCTGGAACAGGCTTAGAAGGATATTCAGGAGATGTTTATGCGCACACGGGTGTAACTATTGGAGGTGATAAGTGGCAAAATGTTATTGAAACATGGGGGAATAATACGACACAGCCTAAACTTACAAAAATAGCTACTGATTTATATACATTAGAAATAACACCTTCCATTAATGATTTTTATGATGTAGCCACAGGTGAATTGGTTACTGAGTTGTGTATCGTTTTCAGAAGTGCAACTGATCCATATTCACAAACTACAGATATTTTTGTTGAAGTTTTTGAACCCGGTTTAGCCATATTAATTACCAGTCCAACTGTACAGCCTTATTTTGTAGATGCAGGTGGTTCAATTCCTATTCATGTTGAAGGGGTGGATGCTACCAGTGTTGATATAAATGTAGATGGTTCATGGGTACATACCGAAACTATTTCACCAAATTCTTTTGATAATACGCTTACTGCTGCCGCTTCGGGTACTCATGAAATAACTGTAGAGGCTACCGATGGGAGTGAAACAGTAATTGATAATTTCTTTTATGTTGTGCGTTCAGCACCTGTAGTAGAAGCTCTTCCGGTTGGAGTAAAAGATGGTATTAATTACATTGATGATAATACGGTAACTTTGGTGTTACACGCACCATATAAGACTTCGGTTCATGTGTTTAGTAGTTCTGAGGATTGGCAGCCTGTAATAATGAAAAGAACATTTGCTGATGTAAATAATATTGAATTACGCTGGTGGATTACCTTAACAGGTCTTACAGTGGGTGAGGAATACTTTTTTCAGTACCTTGTTGATGAAGAATTAAAAATTGCCGAACCATACTCAGATAAAATAAGTGATCCATGGAATGATAAATATATTCTGGATGAAACTTATCCTAATTTAATTCTTTATCCCGAAGGAAAAACAGAAGGAATTGCTTCTGTCTTTCAAACGGCACAAACACAATATAGTTGGAATGTTACAGACTTTACACCTCCGGCATCTGAAGACCTGGTTATTTATGAAACCCTAATTAGGGATTTTACGGCTAATGCAAACTACCAAACAATGATTGATACCATTGGTTATTTTAAAAGCTTGGGTGTTAATGCTATTGAATTAATGCCCATAAATGAGTTTGATGGGAATAACAGTTGGGGCTACAATCCTGCCTTTTATTTTGCTGTGGATAAAGCCTATGGTACGAAAGATAAATTTAAAGAGTTTGTTGATATTTGCCATGCAAATGGAATTGCTGTTATTATTGATATGGTGCTAAACCATTCTTATGGCCAGTCACCACTTGTGCAATTGTATTTTGATGCTAATGCCGGTGACTGGGGTGAGCCTTCGATACAGAATCTATGGTATAACCAGACTTCACCTAATACATCCTATTTTTGGGGAAATGATTTTGATCATGAAAGCACATATACAAAAGCCTTTATTGACCGGGTTAACAAATACTGGTTAGAAGAATACAAAGTTGATGGATTCCGATTTGATTTTACCAAGGGTTTTACAAATACACCGGGTGATGGCTGGGCTTATGATGCTTCAAGAATTACTATTTTGAAAAGGATGTATGATGAAATTAAAACAGTTAATCCTGATGCATATGTAATTTTAGAACATCTAGCTGATAATACAGAAGAAACCGTATTAGCGGACTATGGTATTATGCTTTGGGGTAATATGACAGGCAAGTATGGTGATGCTGCTATGGGTTATAATGATGATGGTAAATCTGATTTGTCCTGGGGGTCATATTTGAGCCGGGGTTGGTCAGCACCTAATCTTGTTGCATATATGGAAAGCCATGATGAGGAAAGATTAATGTATAGAGCCAAAAATTATGGAAATTCCTCCAGTTCTTATAATATAAAAGATGAAAATACAGCTTTAAAAAGAATGGAGTTAGATGCTTGTTTTTACTTGACAATTCCCGGACCAAAAATGATCTGGCAATTTGGTGAATTAGGCTATGATATTAGTATTGATGATCCTGGACGTGTTGATCCAAAGCCTGTTTTGTGGAATTATTACGATGAAGCAAACCGTTATCATCTTTTTCAGATTTATCAGGCTTTAATTGCACTAAAGAAAGAGCATAATGCTTTCCGCACTACTAGTTATACATTAGATGTTACCGATCCTGCAAAAGTCATAAATTTGAATGATGCAGATATGAACTTTACTATTATAGGTAATTTTGATGTGCTTGCCCGACGAGTAAATCCTAATTTTCAGAGTACAGGGACGTGGTATAATTATTTTTCTGGTGAAGAAATTTCAGTTAGTAATGTGAGCAGTGAGATTGTCCTGCAAGCTGGTGAATATCATATTTATACAGATGAAAAATTAGATGCTCCCGATATTGGTACATTCGTGCAAAATATTAGTACTGACATTAAATTAGTTCATCTAAGTGTTTTTCCGAATCCTGCGAAAGATAATACAAGTATTATTGTAAGTACTGAGGAATACCATGAACAAGTATCTGTTAAAATATTTAATATTAATGGAATGTTTGTTAAGAACCTTTATTCAGGAAAACTGCAAAAAGGACAAAATGAATTTAACTGGGATTTAAAAAATGCAAATGGACAAAAAGTTCCTTCTGGTTTTTATTTTAGCATCATTCAAGCAAAGAATTTTTCTGAAAATATAATGATAATTGTAGATTAGCTTTTGCTGATTAGTGGCAAAAAAGAAAGACCAAAGTGCATTTTGGTCTTTCTTTTTGCGTAATACTGAAAAATGATTGATAAAGTGCAAAAATTGTATGAATTATTCCTTAATCTAATTTAAAAAACGACTTCTAAAAATCGTATAACGCAGAAATTTGATTTTTTAGAGGATATCTTATGCATTAGTTTTCCAATATGTTTCTATTTCTTCAAGAGATTTTCCTTTTGTTTCAGGAATAAATTTCCAAACAAACAGTATTGTTAGAAAAATAAAGCCTGAAAAAATAAAATAAGGAAGTGAATTATTCCAAAAACCGCCTTCAAGTTTTAATCCATTGACATTACTTTCTACAATAATTGGGAAACTTTGGGAAACTAAATAGTTAGCAAGCCATTGTGCCGCCACTGCTATTGACATGGCAACACTTCGTATTTTATTAGGGAAAATTTCAGATAACATCACCCATACTACCGGCCCCATTGACATGGCAAATGAGCCAATAAAAATCAATACTCCAATTAAACTAATAATGCCTTCTGCTTTTGAAATAGTAGGCATTCCTGCCGAATTCAGTAAGCTGTAATCACTAAAATAGAGGGTTAATCCCATAATTAGAAACCCAACCAACATTCCAACACTTCCGATATATAAAAGAGGTTTCCTGCCAAGTCTATCAATGGTAAACATAGCAACAAATGTGAATGTGAAATTAACTGCGGCAAGTAAAATTTGTTGTTTCAGGATATCTTCTGAGCCAAAACCAAGTGCTTGTTCAAAAATATCTGCGCCATAATACAAAACAGCATTTATACCTGTGAATTGCTGTAGAACAGACAGCACTGTTCCTATAACAATAACAGGGAATAAGAATTTTGAGAAAATTGAAGTTTTGCTTTTATTTTCATCGGTAAGTAAAGACTCTTTTATTTCCTGCAATTCCTTATTTCCTATTTCATTTCCATGAATTTTTTGCAAAACAGCTAAAGCTTCTGTTTCTTTGCCTTTTACCATAAGCCAACGTGGACTTTTGGGAACAAAAAAGAGTAATGCTAAAAATAAAACCGCAGGAATCAGTTCTGACCAAAACATATATCTCCAGCCTGTGTTAACGTTTTGTTCTTCGCTTAAACTATCGCCAATAAAATAAGTAGCTAAAAACACAACAAAAAAACCAATTACTACTGCTAGCTGATAGTACGAAACCAAGTTGCCTCGTCTTTTTGCAGGTGCAATTTCGGCAATATACATGGGTGCATTCATTGAGGCAATTCCAATACCAATGCCGCCAATAACTCTAAAAAATACTAATAAATTTATTGTTTCGGGTAAAAAGCTTGGCATTCCAGACCCCCAGGCCGATATTGAAAATAAAATAGCTGAAACAACCAATGAATGTTTTCGCCCTATAGCTTTACTTAAAACTCCGGCAATTAAAGCACCGAATAAAGCTCCTATCAAAGCACTGCTCACAATAAAGCCTTTTAACGCACCTGTTAGATCAAAATATTTTGAAAAATAGAATTGTGTTCCGTTAATAACCCCTGTATCGTAACCAAATAATAAACCACCCAAGGTGATGATAAGCGTAATTCTTAAAATGTAGTTTTTATGCATTGTTTCATTTTTTTAATTCTAAAGTAAGAGCTCGCAAATTTAGTGATAATTACCAATTTTCAAAATATCTGTAGCATTCAATTTAGAAATTTACTGTGTATTTTACAAAAACATACTTGTTAAAATTATTTTCTTACTGAGACTAGTTAGAGCATGTCGATAAAGTCAACATTTTAGAAAAACTTCGCAAGTTCAAAAAACTTACTAAGTTAGTACTCAATATCAAACTTTCATCCATCGAATCCGATATCCTAAATTAAATTCCAAAAATTCAGCAAGCATAAAATTTATAGCTCTCACATTTATACCAAAAGAAAGATCTTTATAAAATTCATATCTTACACCTAGGCGTTGATATGTTTGTTCAAAGTTTCCGTAATTTAAGTGAACAGCATAAATTCCTATACCACTAACTAAAGTTAATTTATCAATAATAAATTCAGGTTGAATTATTAAACCTACTGTTAAGTTTTTAAAGTCTCGCGTTCCCATTGTTCCGTCTGGTAGAGCGGTTAATCCCATCCAGTAATTAAAATCCACACCATACCCAAGCCTGAATGCATTGGAAAGCTGTGTGAAATATATAGTGCTTACTCCTATTACTGCATAGTAATTAGTATCTAATTCATATTCATTCAGTTGATGGTCACCGTAACCAGCCATAAAATATAAATCATTGGAACGCTCTAATCTACCGGGTGATTTTATAGACTTTAAATTAGGACGGCTTTTTAAATGATATTTAAGCTCAACAGATGGAGCATATATATTAAATCCTTTGTTTGGACGCTCAAACCCACCGTTTGAAAAATGTATGAAACTCATTCCTGCTCCTAAATCTAGATTTTTTGTAATCGGATAGAAGGCATTTATACCTAAATTTAAGTGAATAGTTAAACCACCTCCAATAACAAGATTGTAGGGATTGCTAATAGAATCATAATGTTCCCAATTAAAAGCTAATCCAAATTGAAATTCGGAATATAATTCTAATTTATTCCATCGTTTAATTGGTATACCTAAAATCCCATAAAGGGATATTGGATATCCTATTTCTTCAGGATTATAAAAATCTCCAATAGTTAATCCCGCCCCATAATACGGGCCTTTATAAACTTTTTGCCAGTCTGTGTATCCTGGGTTTTGCCACAGCATTTTTAATGTATAAGCCTGATAATGTTCTATGGGTTTACCTTTTAAATTATCACCTTTTACAAAATCTGTGGTAGCAATAATATTTCCGTATTGATAATTTGCAGAAATACTAGCATAGTTTTTTTGTTTTAGCTTAACTGTGTCAGTTTGGGCATAGCTTCTTAAAGCTATAATTGTTGTAATAATAAGTAAATAGATTCTCATATTGTAAGATAAATACTTTCGGTACAGTTCATTTATAAAGAAAAGGATTTTTTTTGATGTGATTAGAAGTTTTTAATATATTCATGACATGAAGCGGATGTATCTTATTTATTTCTCATTTAACCAATAATATAAGCTGTATTCTATATATTTACCGCTTCTTACTGAGGTCATATCTTATACCCATGTTGAGGCCTACTGCTTTGGTAATAGTCTTGTCAGTAATACCAATTGTATTTATAAAATCTGCGGGATGTTTAGCTTGCTCATATTTCAAATCAGTTAGACCATAATCAAAATAAAAGCCCAAATCCGCATGAAACTTTTTACTAAATCGTAAGCTAATTCCTAATGAACCCATTAATGAAATATTTAATTGTTCATAATCTTTCCAGCTTTGGCCAATATCTGTATTGTATAAAATAAAATCATATTCAGGTAAATCGTGAAGTACTACATGGTAGTCAGGGTAATATCCTTGCCATTCAGCTAAAATGTCGCCCTGTATTTTTGCCTGAAATATATACATGAATTTTGCACCCAAATCAAGATAAAGTCCTAATGTTTTATTTTGACGGTATCTGAATTTGAGTTTTATAGGAATATCAATCGATTGTATTTTATTAGTCTCATTTACTTCATTTACAATGTTGTATAAATAGTAAAGGTCGCCATCTTTATCTACTCTGTCAAGGTAATTTTCACCATAATTATCAAAATTAGATAAATAGAATCCTGTATTATATTCACTATAACCTATTCCGATACCTATTCCGATATTTTGAGTGAGAAAATAATCAATACTTATTTCTGTACCGATACCAAACTCTGACTCTAAATCCCAATCTTCATTATTTGCTATTGTTTCATTATAAATTTCTGTATTAACAGGTCTTATAAAAAACCCTATACTCCATGGATTTGGATTTTTCATAGGCAGATATTCCATTTTTACTGAAATCGTGTCATTATTGCCTATGGGCATTTCCTTAGTTTTCATACTTGCAAATGTAAATACCAGTGTTTTTGAAAAATCAAAAACATCAATACGATATTCGCCGTCTGCTCCACTAATAGTCATTAAAGAAGCATAGTCCTTAATAGAAACAGTTACACCTGCAACAGGATTGTCCATTAGATCAGTAACTTTCCCGGTAATTGTTCTTTCTTGTGCATTTAAGCCGTTTAAGAAAAATAGTACGATTAAAATTGAGCTGAGTAGTCTTTTTGTCATCTGCTTAAATTTATGTTTGCAATAATCCACCGATTTTTTTCACTAGACCATACATAATTACCATCAAATATACTGCTCATAGCAGGTTTGGAGCTAAACCATATTTTCTTGTAAACAATATGTAAGTATTGATAAATTAACTTATCAAAATTAAAAAAATATTGCCCTCACACAAATATAATTAAAAAAATCAAATTTTAACTCGTAAAAATTGTAGTTTTAAAAAATTGCAGCAAATATACTTTGGGTTTGAACCTTTTTTGCATAAGCAATTGTAACCAACAAGATTATATTGGGAACAGGATGGTTTTTTGTAAAGCAAAAACAGAAAAGGACAAAGCTAGGTATGTCATATTATGCTTGACATGATACTAGTGTCAAGTCAGATATCAAAGTTTGAGTAATCAGTTAACCTTTAAGCGATTCTAATCGCTAAAAGGTTGGTTACAGTATGCTTTTTAGCGGTTTTTATCCGCTTAAAAGTTAATATGCCACCTGAAACATCAGGCTTGACTTGACACTAGGTAACTTTTGCTTTTTTTATGATTTTAGAGAGTAAACCTGGTAAGAATCGTTTTAAATAAAGAGCTAAATTTTCTTTTCCTGCAATTACTACTTCTTCTTTCTTTTTGGAAATAGTCTGAATTATTTTTTCAGCCAAAACAGATGGTTCTATACCTTTATCTGTTGCAGGATCCATCGTGTTTTGTGCAGTTCCATCAGCTTTAAGTGCATTTTTAGAAATGTTTGTTCTTATAAAGCCGGGACAGATGATGCTAATATGAATATTCTCTTTCCATGACTCAGCCCTTAGGGTGTCAAAAAAACCATGTAAAGCATGTTTTGAGGCTGCATAAGCTGAACGCAAAGGGACTCCTATTTTTCCTGTAACACTGCTGATTACGGTAATATGACCGTTTTTTCTTTCCAACATATTTGGTAATACAGCTTTTGTAAGTGCAATAGTTCCAAAGTAGTTTATATTCATTATTCGCTTATCAACATTTAAGGGTGTATCCTTTGCAAAAGACCTTTGGCTAATACCACCATTATTGATTAAAAAATCTACATTTATAACTTTTTTCAGGACTTCCTGGGTAATATCTTCAATTGAATTATGATTTTCCAAATCTAATGGCTGTATAATTATATTGTCAGAATTCTGACAGCTGTTTTTAACTCTTTCCAATTCAGCTTCTCTACGGGCTGAAATAATAATTTTTGCTCCTCTTTTATCAAATGCATAAACCAATGCTTCACCTATACCTGAAGAAGCTCCAGTTATCCAAACTACTTTATCTTTGAAATTCATATATTAATTCGTGTTATAAGTTATCATGTAAAACTCATCAATTTACACTATTTTTCCAGGTCTTTTTTAAAAAGACTTAGACCAAGTTCATTCGTCCAGTTTAAAATATTTTCTTCCATTGCATGTTCAATACTTATTTTATACTTCCCTTTTATATTGAAAGAATATTCCGGAATTGGGTAATTCAGATCCCAATAGCTTCCGGCACCATCTCCAATATACTCTTTATTATCTGATATAATTTCTATAGTTACTTCATTTGTTTTAATTTTTCCATTAGGATCTGTAATACTAATATTTAAATGTAGATACTTATAAGGAAAACCCTGGATATATCTTAAATTGATGAAAAGATTATACTGAACATCAATATCCTCAATCAAAACATCAAAATTTATTTTTTCTGATTTTTCCCATTTAAAATCCTCAAACTTCTTCACTTCATGAAAAACTTTGTTTTTATCACAGCCCGATAAAGCAAATATTAGGAAAGTAAAACTGTAAACTGCAAATTTGTTTATAAAGTTCATAATTTATTATTTTAGTTGAATCTCAAATAATTTGGGCCATCTTTTTCCGGTTACAAAAATACGGTCATTTTCTTCATCATAAGCTATCCCATTTAAAACATCTGTATCACGTTCATAATCTTTTTGGGGTAGTATTTCTGTTAAATCGATATAAGCAATTACTTTACCTGTTTTTAAGTCAATTTTTGCAATTTTATCAGTAGTATAGATGTTTGCCCAAAGCTCTCCGTTAATTATATCTAATTCATTAAGTCTATTAACCGGCCCTTTTTGGTCATAAACTTCTAATTTTCCGGTTTGAGAAAATGAAACAGGGTCAATATAATACAAGTTGTGTGTGCCATCACTCATAATCAGGTTTTTTCCGTCATTTGTCAGGCCCCAACCCTCAGTAGGTTTTGGGTAATTAAATTTCACTAAAAGCTTAAAACTTTTTTTATCAAAAACAAAACCAGTATATGCTTGATAGCTTAACTGTATAATCTTATCTCCGAATAAAGTAATTCCTTCACCAAATATATCCTTAGGCAAAGTAACAGCCTGTAGAATTTCTCCTGTAGCTAGCTGAACTTTTCTTAAAGTTGATTCACCCTTTACACCGGTTGCTTCATATAAAAAACCATCTTCATATACCAAACCCTGAGTATAAGCAGCACGGTCGTGAGGGAACGTATTTATAATTTTGAAAGAGTATTCTTCAGGCTTAATGTCTGATAACAAAGTTAATGACAATTTCCAGTTTTCCATATTTTCCTGACTAAAAACACGAGCTTCAAAACTGTTTTTTCCTGTTTTAGCGTTATTAGAATTCCATGTTATTTTAGTAGGTATAATGGTTGATGTTTTAAGAAATTGATTATTTATAAAGAATTGGACAGAATCAAATTGAGTCGTATCTTTTTGCTCAATTAAAAAAGTGAACTTTTTACCAATTATAAACTCTGTTTTGTTCTCTCCCTGTATTTTAATATCAAGTTTTATATTTTTATGACTGGTGTTTTTTATATTTTCTTGAGTAACATGATTATTGGTTTTATTATTTGAATTACTATTGTTATTACAGGATAAAAACAAAGTAAACAATATAATAATTAGATTGAAACGGACTGATTTGATTAAATTATTCATTAATTATAAGTTAAAAGATATATTATTATTTCAATATAAAAAGCCCCTATCAATGGGGCTGTTTTATTAAATCCCACCAGTGGGTTTTATTCTCCAATGCTTACACCGAATAAAAAAATACTGGCTTAGGGCATGTGATGAAATAACTTTTACATTTAAACTTGTTCTTTTGCCCTTTTTCTTCTTTGAAAAACGCTTTAAATAGCTCGCTATTTGTAGTTTTTTCAAATCGAAAGAGAACAAATTAACTTCCTTTAAATTGTAAACTTTATTCCCTGACAAGCCCTTAATTCATACCTCGTGAACTTGCT
>JAOZNO010000767.1 GCA_029933755.1 Bacteroidales bacterium
GCCAGGACTAAAAAGAAGACAGACCTGAAGTTTAGAAGCAAAATCTGAATGATGAATTAAAAACTTTGTCTGATGGGATTCAGTCATTAACAAAAAATATTCAAAACGGAGTAAGCCGAACAACAGAAATAATCAAAAGTCTTAATACTTTTTCGCGCATTGATAATGATGAGTTAAGTTTAACCAATTTGCATGAGAATATTAACTCAACGGTAACATTACTACATAATCAGTATAAAAATAGGATAGAAATTATTAAGGATTATGGAAAAATACCTGAAACGTATTGTTATTCAAGTAAATTGAGCCAGGTATTTATGAATATATTATCAAATGCAGTACAGGCGATACCTGAAAAAGGAACAATTGAAATCAAAACTTCCTATATCGAAAAGTCAAAAGAGTACACACAAAATAGGATAAAAATATCGATAAAGGATAATGGAACGGGGATTCCTGAGGGTGCTCGAACAAAAGTTTATGAGCCATTTTTTACAACAAAAAATGTAGGACAGGGTACAGGCTTAGGTTTATCAATTACGCATGGAATTATTGAACAACACAATGGAAGTATAGATTTTGCAAGTGATTCAAGCGGAACAGAATTTAATATATATATACCTGTAATTTTTAAGAAATAGTAAACAGTTATCAGTAGGCAGTATACAGTCAACAGTAAGACAGTTTGTAGTTATCAAATAAATATAACATGAAAGATAAATAATTAGTGCCTGAACGGAAATGAAGTGTTTGAATGGAAAATTCCAAGTTATAGGCTTGTGAACCGAGTTTACGAGCTCATGAACGCCATTAAAATAATTAAATAATGGTGAATAAATCTTAAAAATCAGGAGTTTACTCTTGTAAATGCGATGTGCTGAGCTTGTCGAAGTAACGGATTTTTAAGATGAGCATAACAGCCTGTCCCGAGATTATCGGGAAAGAAATTGGAGTTTTCGGTCAAACAAATTAGTGTTAAAATCAGAAAAAGTAGGCAGTTTATAGTTTATAGTACACAGTGGGCAGTAAGCAAACTGAAGACTGAGAACTGAAGACTGAGAACTGAAGACTGGGAACTGGAACTGCGAACTGAAAAATAGGAACAAACATATAAATAACTTATTCAAATGACAGATAAGAAAAAGGAAGCGATACTTTATGTAGATGATGAAAAGGCAAATCTTGATGGTTTTAAATTTGCTTTTATGTTAGATTATGAAATTTCAATAGCTGAAAGTGCTAAAGAAGCTTTGAAAATATTAGAGAACAGGGACTTTAAACTTGTAATCTCTGATCAAAAAATGCCTGCAACTTCGGGAATAGAGTTTCTTAAAGTTGTTAAGGAAAAATATCCTGATACCATTCGTATTATTCTAACTGCCTATGCTGAAGTCGAAAATGCAATTGATGCAATAAACAAAGGTGAAATATATAGGTATATTTCAAAGCCCTGGGATAAAACAGATTTTAAATTAACAATTGACAGCGCAATTGAAACTTATAATCTAAAAAATGAAAATAGAGAACTAATTATCAATTTAAAGGGAACAAATAAAAAATTAAATGAAAAAATAGCTGAAATAGAAGAAAACGAAGAAGAGTTAAAGCAACAAAACGAAGAACATTTGGCATTATATGAAGAATATAAAGCTCAAAATGAAGACTTGGTAATCGCAAATAAAAATATTGAAGAAAGTAAAGCCAATATTGCTGCTATTATTGAAAACACAACAGATAGTATTTGGGCTATTAACCCCAATTATGAATTTACATATTTAAACGAGGTATTTAAAGCTGAATTTTATCAGAGTTTTAATACTAAGCTAAAAGTAGGTATGAATATATTAGATGCCTTACCCAAAGCAATTCAGCCTATGTGGAAATCTCGTTATGACAGGGTATTAGCCAATGAACGCTTTACTTTTGAGGATAAAATAGAAGTTGCCAGCAATGTATTCGTATATATACAAGTTGCCATGAACCCTATTGTGATAGATGGGAAAGTTATTGGTGCATCATTATTTGGAAGTAATATTACGGAACGTAAACAGAAAGAACAGGAATTAATTACAGCCAAAGAAAAAGCAGAAGAAAGCGACCAGTTAAAAACTGAGTTTTTGAACAATATGTCACACGAAATCCGTACACCTATGAACGGTATTCTTGGATTTTCAAATATGCTTCGTAATCATGGGGAATCAGAAAAAAAGCGCAAATACTATATTAGTATCATTCAAAATAGTGGCAATCAGCTAATGCGGGTTATTGATGATATTCTGGAAATATCCAAGCTTGGCACAAAGCAGATGGAAGCACAAAATGAGGAATTTTGCCTAAATGACTTATTACTAGAGCTTTTTTCAATCTTTGATGTGAAAGCAAAAGAAAATAAAACTCCTCTATATTTGAAAAAAGGATTATCAGATGAAATGTGTACAATACTAACTGATAAATTAAAACTAAAAAGAATATTATCTATCTTACTGGAAAATGCCTTAAAATTTACCAGTTCTGGTTTTATTGAATTTGGTTATATCCTGATAGAGACACCCCAAGGCATGTCTCTACAGGAAATAACCAACAAAAAAACCATTCAATTATACGTAAAAGATACTGGCATTGGTGTTGCCCCCGAAAAGCAACAAGTAATTTTTAAACGTTTTTCACAAGAAGAAAAGGATTTATCGCAAAAAGTTG
>JAOZNO010000768.1 GCA_029933755.1 Bacteroidales bacterium
GTATATTCAACTCAATGGCGTCAGCACCGGCTTCTTCAAAATCTTTTGCATATCCTGTCCAGTCAATATCAGAAACACAATTTATGCTAGGAATAACAGGAATCGATACTTCTTTTTTTGCACCTTTCAGTAATTCTAAGTATTCATTTAAGGTATTTTCTTTGGCATAATTCAAAATGTAATCGGCTGCTTCCGGGTATTCATTATGTTTTAGTAAACTACTTGTTTCATAATTTATTTGTTCTTCAAATAAAGATTTCAGTACAACTGCACCAGCACCTTTTTCTTCAAGTTTCTTTATTTTTTCAACAGAGTTAGTTAAAGCAGAACTACTGACAATTATTGGATTACGCAGTTTTAACCCAAGATATGTGGTTTGAAGATTAGCCATATTTAGTTATTTTTTTTAATTGTGAATAAATTTTTTGTTGCAAAAACTATCTCAAAAGTATATATATATTTTAGTATATTAAACCTTATTCTTCTTATTTAAAAACTTTCTAATTAATAGGTAAGTGATTATGAATTTTATTCGTTGTATTAGACAATATCTCTTGAGCCAAATAAAAGACTTCCAATCCGTACCATAGTACTGTCTTGTTTTACTGCTATCTGGTAATCCTGTGACATGCCAATGGAAAGTTCTTTAAAGTCTTCCTTGTCGGCAAAGAAAGTGCTTTTAAGTTTATTCAGGCAGTTTTTCACTTCTTTAAATTCATTAGCTATTAATTCTTCATTAGTAGTATTTGTTGCCATTGCCATTAGGCCAACTAAATTTACATTTTTCAGAGTTGAAAATTCTTCAGAACTTATTATATCTTCAATTATACTGCAAGACAAACCAAACTTACTCTGTTCTTTTGCCACATGAATTTGAAATAAATAATTGATAACCCTGTTGTTTTTAATAGCTTCTTTATTTATCGTTTTTAACAGCTTAATACTATCCACAGCATGAATCAACTCAACAAAAGGGGCAATATATTTTACTTTATTTGTTTGAAGATGACCAATCATGTGCCAATTAATATCTTTTGGAAGCTCGTCATATTTACGCTTTAATTCCTGTGGTTTATTTTCTCCAAATATTCGATATCCCATATTGTAAGCTTGCATAATAAGCTCATTGGGTTTGGTTTTTGAAACTGCCACCAATTTAACAGTATCAGGTAAAATTTTAAGTATTTTATCAAAATTTTCTTTAATATTCATTGATTATGATTTTTTTTTCTTTTTTCTCTTTTCACTTCTTGTTAAAGTAAATGTATAAGCTACATTAATGAATAGGCTTTGGTTAAGTGATTGAAAGATCGAGCTTGCATCACGCTCTAATAAATTATATAATCCTTGTGCATAGAGCATTTCCAATTGTAAACTACTATTTTTAATTATAAATTTATAAGAAAGACCAACCCTTAACCCATAGTCAAGCTTGTTATAGCTTGTATGTAGTGTGTCATAATCAAAGTACGAGCTGTCAGTATTCCCTGTTTCGGTATGTTTACTGTTATACGAATAGGCAAAATAAGGCCCGAATTTAATGAAGAGTCCGTTTTCTTTTTTGCTATTAAATTTAAACAACGACAAGAAGTTTAATTGTACAAAATCCATAGTGAATTTTGAATGATCTTCATTAACTGTTATTTCATCCCAACCTTTTTGTGTATACTCTATGCTTGATTGTACTCCTTGCTTTTTGTCATTAAGGTACTGAAACATAATTCCACCATTATAGACTGGTAGGAAGCCTTGTGTAAAGTAATTTTTTTGAAAAAAATACCGATTATATCCATAACCTCCTTTTATGCCAATATCAAATTGAGCTTTTGCTATAAAAGGTGAAAATAGTACTGAGATAAAAATAATAGTTCTGAGTAATGTTTTCATTTGAAAATATGATGTGGATAAATTTATGAATTAATCAGGCTAAACTGTGTATTCCTCTTAATTTGCAAAAATAACTAAAAGAAACATAAATCACTACATAGGTTGAAAGTCTCTAATCAATGAGTAAGCTAAAAATACCAGAGTATGACTAATTTTAGCTACAGCCAGCGAGTTTAATTTACAAAAATGGAGAAATAATTTTTTATCATAAACTTATTAAAAGCCTATAGATTTTTTTATGTCTGATAACCAGTCGTTTAATCTTGATTCTGTTAATTCTTCCTGGGTGTCTTCATCAATTGGTAAACCAATAAATTTATTATCTATAATCGCTTCTGAATGTTTAAACTCGTAATTATTTTTATCAACAAAACCTACAAGTTTCCCATCTTGTTCCATTACCACCTTTCCTAAAAAACCCATAGCATCAACAAAGTATTGAGCATACAAGATATGATTTCCTAATCCGAAAAGTGCAACTGTTTTTCCTTTTAAATTTGCTTTTTCTAATTTTGGCATGTAAAAATCCCAACCAACTTTAGTGTATTCAGCATCCCAACTTTCTCTTCCTACCGTTGAAATTCCAAAAATTAGTTTATCAAACTTATTAAGCTCGGCAAGGCTTGTTTCTTCATCAACTAAAATTAGTTCAATTTTATCATTTCCAATTTTATCAGCAATCTTTCTTGCTAGTTTCTCGGTGTTTCCTTTTGCCGGCGAATAGAATAATCCAATTTTGCTCATTTTATATACTTTTAATATTAATAGTTTAAATATACCATTTAAATTTTAAGAACTAAATTACACA
>JAOZNO010000769.1 GCA_029933755.1 Bacteroidales bacterium
GAACACCATAAAATAATCAAAACATGGTGAATAAATCTTGAAAATCAGGGAGTTTACTTTTGTAAATAACTATTTTCAAGATGAATATAACGCAACTATTGGCGTTTTCTAAGAGATCCTATTTAGGATGTATTATTTTAATAAACTTGTTTTATATGTTCCGATTAATTAACTTTAACCTATGAAACTATGAATCTAAAACCATTTAGATACTAAACTGTTAATAAATAGTAAAACCCTTAACATATAACTTAAAAAGCTATGAAAAAAATAATTGTCTTACTTGTTTTATCATTTTTGACTTTTAATATATATGCACAAAACACAGGCTGTATTTCGGGAAACTGTGATAATGGTTATGGCACTTATCTATGGGATAATGGAGATAAATATACCGGTGATTGGAAAGACGTTATGAGAGATGGTTTTGGAACCTACTTTTATGCTAATGGTGCAAAATATATTGGGCAATATAAAGAGAATTGGATTTATGGTCAGGGTACATACACCTGGGCTAATGGTGATAAATATACAGGTGCTTGGGTTAATAATAAACGTAATGGTGATGGCACCTACTATTATGTTAGTGGTACAATAGAAAAAGGCAGATGGGAGGATGATGAGTTCATGGGTGAAGACAATAGCTTTACCGGCTGTATATCTGGCGATTGCGACAATGGATATGGTACTTACGTCTGGAAATCAGGAGAGAAGTATGTTGGTTATTGGAAAAATGAGATAAGAAATGGCAGTGGAACAAACTATTTTTCTACGGGCTCGGAATATGAAGGGAATTGGAAAAATGATTTAAGATATGGATATGGTACTTATAAATATAAAGCAGAATCAGATTTTGATAAATATACAGGAGACTGGATAGATGATAATTTTGAAGGTTATGGAACTTTCACATATAAAAGTGGGCAAAAATATGTGGGGGAGCTAAAAGCAAGCAATTTTGACGGACAAGGAACAATGTATTACACGGATGGAAGTATTGAATCTGGTCAATGGTCAAAGAATAAATACATTGGAAAGACAAATTACAATAATAATGCAACAGGATGTGTTAGTGGAAATTGTAATGAGGGATATGGTGTTTATAAATGGGCAGAGGATGAAAAGTACGAGGGTTACTGGAGTAATGGCAAACGAAATGGAGAAGGAACGAACTATTGGTCTACTGGTGAAAAATATACAGGAGAATGGAAAGATAATATTAGACATGGCACAGGTACTAATACATATAAAACATCTGCAAATATTGATTATTACACAGGTAGTTATGTTATGGGGAATAGAACTGGGCAAGGAACTCTTTTATGGAAAAGTGGTAGTAAATATGTAGGTTCATTTGAAGAAAATTATTATCATGGAGAAGGAACTATGTATTATGCTGATGGAAGCGTTGAAGCAGGTATTTGGGAAAAGGATAAATATGTAGGGAAATCTAAAAATAATTATGGATGTATTTCTGGAAATTGCCAGGATGGTTTTGGTACATACACATTTGAAAATGGTTCAAAATACGTAGGGAATTTCAAAAATGGGAAATATAATGATCAGGGAACTTATTATTTTGCAAATAATGACAAATACATGGGTAATTACAAAGATAGTTACAGACATGGACAAGGAACATACATATGGAACAATGGAGTAAAATATATTGGTGAATGGGACTTTAATAAATATTCTGGTGAAGGTACAATGTATTACTCCAATGGTACTTCAAAAAGTGGCATTTGGAAAGATGACAATTATGTTGGACCAATAAAAATCACAGGAACTAAGCCTAAAATTAACTGGTTGGCACCTGAATATTATAATGCATCATCCAGTGAATCTGATTATAAAATTAAATTATGTATCGAATCATCTACTCCGCTCAAAAGCACGCAAATATATGTTAATAATGTTCCACAATTGAATAATTCAAGCCGGGGATTTAATGTTGTAAGCACATCTTGTGATTATACAGTTGAGAGGACTATTAAACTACAAAACGGAGATAATCAACTTAAAGTTGTTATTGAAAATCAATATGGTAAAACTACATCAGAAACTCGTACTGTAAAATATGAAAGTTCTTCAAATGGAAAACAAAACCGACTGGCTCTTATTTTCGGGAATGGCGATTACACCTCTGCACCTCTACGAAATCCGGTTAATGATGCGAATGACATTGCAAAAAAATTAAAAGGTTTGGGTTTTGAAGTGATGCTATACACGAATGGTTCACAAAACGAAATGAAAAAAGCCATTAGAAGTTTTGGCGAAAAGTTAGCAGCAGATAAAGGTATTGGAATGTTTTTTTATGCCGGACATGGTATGCAGGTTAATGGTGAAAATTATTTAATACCTGTAGATGCAAAAATTGAAAAAGAACAGGATGTAGAACTTGAAGCAGTTAATTTAAAAAGAATGCTTGGAGAAATGGATTATGCGGGCAATTCAATGAATATTATTGTACTTGACGCTTGTAGGAATAACCCTTTCGCAAGAAGTTTCAGGTCAAGTGGAAGCAATGGACTGGCTTCTACAAATGCTCCTTTTGGAACTTTTATTGCCTATGCCACAGCACCTGGGTCTGTTGCTGCCGATGGTTCAGAAAGCAATGGTCTCTATACACAAGAGTTTCTTAAAGCATTAGATATAAAGGGACAAACAATAGAAAACGTTTTTAAAGAAG
>JAOZNO010000770.1 GCA_029933755.1 Bacteroidales bacterium
TTATTAAGTCAGCACCAATATGCCCATAACTTATGGCGCCATGATTGGCACCCCAGTTCGCCATTACCGAGTATACATCTTTAAAAGCATCATCACCATTAATACGTGGGGCAAACCATGTGGTTGGCCATGTTGGATTTGTTCTTTCATCTATAATTTTATGAATTTCAGGGTCAATTACGGCCGTCCATCCTTCAGCAATTTGTAATACCGGGCCTACACCTTTTACAAGATTTATGCGACACATAGTTACAGGCATTTCACCATCAGTTTTAAACTGTGAAGAATAACCACCTCCACGGAAATATTCTTTTACAGCTTGTGGCCATTTTGTATTGTCCAAACATTTTTGGGCTTCGCTTTCTGTAATATCCCAAAATGGTTTCATTGCTGGTTCACCTGCTTCATTGTTTTGTTGTGCCGTAGCGTCTAAAGTTGTTGATCCTGAATTGATTAAATGAATAATTCCATTCTTAGCTTTACCCGTAAGCTCTTTTCCAGAAACACGCTTTACCGATTCAGGGCTCCAGTAGGTTCTTACATCAGAAAAAATTTGCGCTGTATTGGTTAAAAGGTGGCCAAATAACATAGAAACTCCATTTAGACTGTCGTTTTCAGTAGCAACTATAAAAGCCTGGCGGATTCCATTCCAGTCGAAAGATGAATTTAGGATAGCTTCCGAGAAATCGCCATTTGGCATATAGTCAGTCCATTGCCTTTGTCCCTGAAAGCCTGAAAGCATAGCATTTCTTCCTAATGCTTCTTCACCATAACCCATTTCTTTCAACTTAGGGTTTCCAATCATTAAATCACGAATGATAAGGGTCATTTTTACTACAGTTTCCCATTCATAATCTTTTCTATTTTGGTCTGCCTTATATTGTTCACTGTTATAATCTTTACCTTCTTCACAATTATTCTTAGTCCATTTTAAAGCTTTTTCAAACTCATTTTTATCGTAAATCTCTTCATCAATACGTCTGAGTAATTCTGTTTGGTCAACAAACTCGGTTCTTATTCCTAAATAATCCTGAAAGAAATTAGAATCAACCATAGAACCTACAATCCCCATTGAAGAGTAACCCAATGATAAGTATGATTTTCCTTTCATTTGAGCCACAGCCAAAGCTGATTTTACAAAACGAAGAATTTTTTCTTTCACATCTTCGTGAATATCTGTATCACCAGCATCTTGAACTTCGTGACCATAAATACCAAAGGTTGGTAATCCTTTTTGAGCATATCCTGCTAAAGCCGCTGCCAAATAAACAGCCCCGGGACGTTCTGTTCCGTTAAAACCCCAAACTGCTTTAGGCATAGTAGGGTCTGTATCCATTACTTCTGTTCCATAACACCAGGCAGGGGTTACGGTTAATGAAACTTCAACACCTTCCTGTTTAAACTTATCAGCACACATTGCTGCTTCGGCCACACCGCCAATATTTGTATCAGCAATAACACATTCTACTTTTTCGCCACCTGGGAAACGTAAATTGTCTTCAATCAATTTAGCGGCAGCTTTGGCCATATTCATACATTGATCTTCTAATGATTCACGTACACCACGCTCCCGTCCGTCAATTACGGGGCGTATCCCTACTTTGGGAAGTTTTCCAATTAGTCTATTACTCATAATTTTTATTGTTTATTTGTTTATCTGTTGATTTGTTTATCTGTTGATTTGTTTATTTGAATGTTTACATCTTTACTGAATTGGTCATTGTCATTAAGTCATTGGTCATTAAGTCATTCGCTTCGCTGTCATTTAATTATCATTAAGTAATTCCAACATAAAAGCATTTCCCAACTTCTCCATCTTTTAATCTCCACATTCTCACATTATCTCATTGTATCATTTAAACATTCTTTATCTTAATCAAATCTTTCATTACTGAATATAAATCAAGCTTTGTATCTTTAATTCCAAAGGAATCATGCAATAATCTATAATTTTTATATAATTGTTTGTAAACTGCTACTGCATCCGGATTAGGTGTATATACTTTTTCAAGTATAGAACAGCTTTTGTCCTGCAATTCGTTATAGCTAATTTCTTTTCCGTTTGTTTTATATGCGGCATAAGCTCCCATTAATGCAGCACCCAAGGCAACCGTTTCGTCCGAAGCAGCCACTTTCATGGGTTTATTGATTACATCGGCATAGATTTGCATAAATAAATCATTCTTATGCGTAATACCTCCGCAATTAACCACTTCGTTTATTACTACTCCTTGCCGTTCCATATCTTCAATAATCCGTAATGCACCATAGGCGGTTGCTTCAATTAAAGCACGATAAATTTCAAAATCTTTTGTTTGTAAGCTTTGTCCCAAAATAAGACCTGATAACATGGAATCTGATAATATAGAACGGTTACCATTATTCCAGTCAAGTGCCAATAGCCCACTTTCCCCGGGTTTTAATTTTTTTGCATGGGTCGTTAATTCCTGATGTGTTTTTTTATTGTCCAATACATTATTAATGAACCAATTTAGAATATCACCAACGGCACTTTGACCGGCTTCAATTCCGTAATAATTAGGTAGAACTGATTCTGTAGCCACACTGGCCACACCCTGTATATTAGAGTTTCCTGTATTTAAATCGCCCAAAACCAAATCACATGTTGAAGTACCAATAATTTTCACTAAACTACCATCTTTAATGCCTGAACCTACAGA
>JAOZNO010000073.1:0-1522 GCA_029933755.1 Bacteroidales bacterium
ATAGGTTTATATTTGAATTTAAGCTGTTTATCAAATATCATCAACCAAGCACTATGATCATGGTAAGGCGTTTCTAAGCTACCATGTGCGTTATCCGGTGCGGCAGCATTAAAAATAACTTCCATTTTTCCATCATTATCAATGTCAAATAATCGAGGTAAAAGCAATTTTGCATAACTTTTATGCGAATTTAAGACCGTGTCATTTTTAATATCCCAGGCATATGTATTTCTGGGTTGAAGGCTGTAACCACTGTTAATATGAAATAAAACTTCTTTGAACCCATCATTATTTAAATCAGTTATACCGACCTTTGAAATCTGAGAGTCCAATTTTTTATTATGAAGCTTGATTATTGTAATAAATTTGCTTTTTTCAGTATAACTTGTATCAGTTAATAATTCAATTTGGTTTATATAAATCAATGTATCTCTTATTTGGGTAAAAAAATAAATTTCATCTTTTCCATTATTATTGTAATCTTCATGTAGTAAATCAAAATTATAATGATAAAACCCATCAAAATTAAACTGATCAATTAAAGAACCGGTATGTGCATATATTTCAATAGATGTTGAATTATTCTGCCATTTACATATTCTTATTTTTTCACTAAAACCATCATGATCCAAATCAATATAATAGATTTTTGACATTTGATTTTGATCGGAACTAAATATATTTTCTATGCTGCCTTTATATTTTTTAAATATGGGTGGTAACAGCAATAATATTAATACAGTTAATGGGATTGCCAAAAACAATGGGTGGGTAAATATATTAAGTAGTTTAGTTTTGTAATTGGTCATTAGTTTATTAGTAATTGGTGTATTAGTAATAAATTCAAGCAGCTTTTTTTTTAAAAGTATATGGAGAATTATACTATATGGTAATGGGTATAAAATTAATGAAACAATATTTGAAAAGCAAGTTTTGGACTTAAAATTTGGGTTACTAGGTTAAAACTGTTGATAATAGTATGAGTCTGGCAGCTGACGGGTTAACCCGTCAGTTCATCAACGGATTCGACCCAATACCAAATTTTGATAACATAAAAAAAAATGGTTTATTGTCATAAATCTGTTTACCTAACCCCTAAAGGGAGCAGGTTTTTATGATTTCACCTTTAGGAAGGGGACTAAAATAGTTTAAAATCGGATTTGAAGGCTTTTTCTTCAGGCTATTTGTAGCAAGTTTTAATATAAAAATCAACGAAGTTGATCAATCCTTTTTTATCTGCTTATAGATACTAACGGCATAGTTTATATAAAGTGCTATAAGAACAATAACAACAATAGCTACAAAAAAACCAATAAGAAATACAGGTAAAGCACGTGATTCAGGACTAATCAACATCATGATAACAAAGCCAGACAGAGACAGTAGTAATATCCATAGTAGTGATTTTATTATTTTCTTTGAGTTCGCTTTATCATTTTGTTCTCGTTGATTCATTCTAATCAAATATAATTAAAAATTCAATTTCAAAGGTAATAATATTTTGATAAAGTACTTTAATTGA
>JAOZNO010000073.1:1532-10369 GCA_029933755.1 Bacteroidales bacterium
TAATGCCTATACATCAATAGTTCATTATTCAATAATCATATTAGACTTAATTCATTCTTTACAGTATTACTGTTAATAAATATAAGCTAGATAATAATTATCTAGTAATCTAAAACCTCCTATTACACAAGTTTTTTAAGGAACTTTAACATGTTTTAGAATAGCAAAAATAAATTTTCAAGATATAAAATCAAACTATACTTTTGCGCCCGACTAAAGTTTTTATAACTTGAGTTAATTGATTAGTTAGTTTTAGGTTAAGGTTAGAAGTGCTGCTTGTAGAAGCGGCACT
Source organism: Bacteroidales bacterium (assembly GCA_029933755.1). Lineage (GTDB taxonomy): Bacteria > Bacteroidota > Bacteroidia > Bacteroidales > NBLH01 > NBLH01. Next base: position 1,825 of record JAOZNO010000073.1, read on the forward strand.
TCGTTTTTTTATGAAACCTCTAAAAATGCCTTTTTTTTGCGCCTCAAACTTCACAATTTTTAGAGATTTCCTCAATAATGCCTTTGCAAATATGTTGACATAGTTTTTCTCATTCTTTATTTGTTGTAATTGAACAGCATTTCTAAAATTTTTCGCCTTTTTTCTTGCACCTTTTATTTTTGTCTTTTATCTTTTTCCTTTTTCCTTTAATCTTTATACTTTTGTATTGATTTATAAAGTCTAAAAGTCATTCTAAAAACGGATTCAGATTCGGCTTAAAGAAAGCTGTTTTTGGCTAAATTTTAACAGTTAAGCAATATAACACTTAAATATATTACTCATGAAATATGCTTTGTACTTAAAGGAAAAAGTGATTGAAACAATAATCAATATTTATGATACTAAACCCGAGTTAAAACTTGTACAGGTTCAGCATACGCGTAAGGATTTTGTAGGTGATTATACGCTTGTCACATTCCCTTTGTTAAGGTATAGTAAAAAATCGCCTGAACAAACTGCTGAAGAATTAGGTAAATATTTAACAGAGCATATTGATGAAATTACTGGATTTAATGTAATTAAAGGTTTTTTAAATCTGGAGCTTAGTCAGGATTACTGGCTTAATAAATTAAACGAAGCCTGGGATGATGAATATTTTGGTATTCGTTTACCCAATAAAGAATCAAAAACGATACTGGTAGAATACTCATCACCAAACACAAATAAACCTTTGCACTTAGGACATATTAGAAATAACCTGATTGGCTATTCTATTTCTAAAATTCTTGAAGCAAACAATAAAAATGTAATAAAAACAAATATTGTTAACGATCGTGGTATTCATATTTGTAAATCTATGCTTGCCTGGCAAAAATGGGGGAATAATGAAACACCTAAATCGACTGGTCTTAAAGGAGATTTTTTAGTTGGGAAATATTATATAAAGTTTGATCAGGAATATAAAAAAGAAATTAGTAAGCTAATATCGCAAGGGAAAAACAAAAAAGAAGCAGAACAAGATGCACCTCTGATTAAAGAGGCACGTGAAATGCTAAAAAAGTGGGAGGAAGCTGATAAAAAAGTTATTTCACTTTGGCAAAAAATGAATAACTGGGTTTACGAGGGTTTTGATATTACCTATGAAAAACTTGGTGTTGATTTTGATAAAATTTATTATGAATCTGACACCTATAAGCTTGGAAAATCTATAATAATGGATGGGCTTAAAAATGGTAAGCTTATTATAAAAAAAGATGGTTCTATTTGGGCAGATTTAACAGAGAAAGGCCTTGATGAAAAAATTCTTTTGCGTTCAGATGGTACTTCTGTGTATATGACCCAGGATATTGGAACAGCCTACATAAGATACAAAGATTTTAAGTTTGATGAACATATTTATGTTGTTGGAAACGAACAGGATTATCATTTCCAGGTACTAAAAATTATTCTTCAGGAGCTGGGTTACCCATGGGCACGTTGTATTCATCACCTTTCTTATGGAATGGTTGAATTACCTGAAGGAAAAATGAAATCGCGTGAAGGTACTGTTGTTGATGCAGATGATTTAATTGAAAATATGCTGACTACTGCCAAAAATATATCAGAAGAATTGGGTAAACTGGATGGTTTGAGTGATAAAGAAATAGATAAAACTATAAATATTATAGCACTTGGTGCATTAAAATACTTCTTACTCAAAATTGACCCTAAAAAGAACATGGTTTTCAATCCAAAGGAATCAATTGATTTTAGTGGGAATACAGGACCATTTATTCAATATACCTATGCCAGAATTCAATCACTTGCACGTAAAGGTAAAAGTAAAAAAATTGAAGCTGTTAATATAAATGAGAAAAATCTAAAGCTTGATTTAAAAGAAATTCAGTTATTAAAAACCATATATCATTTTACCAATATGGTTAAAGAAGCTGGTGAAACTCATAATCCTGCAGTTGTTGCAAACTATGTGTATGAATTGGTAAAAGAATTTAACCAGTTTTATCACGATTTTAATATCCTAAAAGAAGAGGATATGGATTTAAGAAAATTCAGACTGAAACTTTCAATAATGACGGGAAGAGTTATTAAACAGGCTATGGCGTTATTAGGTATTGATGTTCCAGAAAAAATGTAGGTAAACTGTATATTGTAGATTAATTAGAATCTGTCCATAAAGTAAACTTTTCCTAGAAACTTACCAAGTCTGAAAGACTTTGCAAGTTGAGTACTAACTTAGTAAGTTTTTTGAACTTGCGAAGTTTATCTAAAGCACCAACTTTATGGACATGCACTAATTAGATTTGTCTAGAATGTCTTATTTTTTAAGCATCTTTTAATATGTTGAACCTATTCAAAGATTTGCAGAAGTTGGTAGTAAACAGTCTACAGTATGCAGATGGTAACTTGTTGCAATTCAGTTTTTTTTGCTGCGGACTGAAAACTGTGTACTGTTTGATAGATTAACATAAAAGCTTATTAAAATAAACATCGGTGACAATCTAATTATTGAATATTCAATCGACACTATTCATTATTCATTCTATATTGGCAAGCCTGAAATCAATAATGAAATTTTATATTCACCATCCGTAATACGATATGCATACTGTGCTCCTATTTCAAACGGATATCTGATTCTGAATAAATTAAATTCAAAAGTGATGCTTCCACCAACTGACTTATATCCTTTTGTTAAATCAGAAAATGATCCTTGTGCATAATCATAAAAAGCTCCTGCTCTAATCCTACTAATATAAGCAAGTGGACCAATACTAATATCAGGATACCAAACCGGAAATTTATAATCAACAGATAATTTATAGAATCTGTCAAGAACTTCGGCATCATAACCACGAGGGAAATTTATCATACTTGAAAAATAATAGGTTTTTTGAAAGTCATTTGGATCAAATTCAAGTTGCTGTTCATAATAAGCACCCAGTTTTAAACTATTATTTGCAAATATTCCGGGGAAATAAAAAATACTTCTTGCTGAAAAAAGATAGCCTTCATAATCCTCATCATAATTCATTATTTTTTTATAATCTAAAGCTAAAATTTGTCCCCATTTTGGTTCAAAATCACGCTTAGCAAACCGTCTTATATTACTAAAAGTAAAGCTGGTGTAAAGTGGTGTAAAGTTACCGCTAAATATCTCATTTATTGATCTATATTCTTTATCATCAATATAAGTATATTGAGCACCAGTACCAACTGAAAATTTCCTCGAATAAATACCTCTTGAAAAATTAAAAGGAAATGTTAAGCCTGAATTTATTTTAAATTCATTCCAATCCTGATATATAGTAGTATCAGAATACTCATATGTTCTGTTTTTCTGGTTATAGCTGGAAACAACACTAAATACAGGAAAAAATTTAGAGTAGGAAAACCCCAAATATGCACCATTTGTTTGTTCATTTGTATTATAAATATATCCACCCGTTAATGTAATAGTATTCAAATAATTATTTGCCATTACACTAACATCCAGCAATGGATATATTGGATAAATACCCCAACTATGAAATTTCAAGGAACTTCGATACTTTTTAGGTGAAACAGGATATTCTTTTAACGAAATATCATTCTTAAAAATATTTTTTCCTGCTTCCTGTTTTATCAAGGGTTTATAATATTGAGGATCTGTATTCTTTACATGACTAATATGTATCCAGCTCTCGGGATTCAAATCCATTTCTGCTATATCAAAACCATCTTTTGTATAATCCTGAAAAAGTAATTTATCATTTGTTTCAGAAACACTTGCATTGTATGCGCCAAACTTTCTTGATGTTACCCGATATCTTTCCTGGGTAAAAATATTAACTGCATAAATATTACCAATTCCTGAATAATTTGAATTGTAAATTAAAAAATCCTTGTAAAAAACAGGTCTACCAATATTTTCAAAGCTATAATCATTAATAATAAATATCTCACCATTCATTACTTTTAATATTGATATAGCAGGCCCTTTATATTTTGCATGAGTAAATGCAATAAAGTTACCATCACCAGACCATACCGGAGTTCGAATATAGTCATTGTCACCTAGCTGATATTCATTTATCACTTTGCCAGATTCGGAATTCAGTATAACAAGATGAGTTTCCTGATTTGCTGAATGCCTAACAGCAGCAATCTTTGAACCATCGGGCGAAATAGCCGGTGACATGTATTTTCCTTTATTGGTAATTGTTCTTTCTTGTTTTGATTTTAAATCAAGTATTACTATATCTGAATAATCCTGCTCGCCCCACCTTATATCAGGAATTCTTCTTGACCAAACAATTAGCTCATTGCTATAATTAAAAATTCGGGCATCTGTACTTTTTATTTTTTCTTCTTCTCCATTTGCCATAATTCTGTAAAAGGCAGCAATCTTAGCCAGACTTTCCTTCCCTACGATAATATTTCCTGAAATATCATATTGTGGACTAAAATAATTAGTCCAACTCCTTTTCTTTTGATTGTTAATTATATCAGCATTTGTTACTTTTAGTTCCGAAACCTGATTACTCCATATTGAATCATACTGCATCATTGATTTATTATAGAATTTTTTTAGATTTAAGCCTGTATATTTTTTAAGGCTGGTTCCAAATGCATAAGGCCAGAAAGATATTTTTGCCGTCCTTTCCAAAACATCATCCCAAATATTCGCAGCATAATTAACTCTTCCAAAAGCAGTTAAAGGATAACCCAAATGATAATGACTTGGATAATATCTTTTATATGAACCAAGATATGCCTGATCATAACGGAATTTTTCATTTGTTAAGGAATATGTTCTCATTGCCATTGAAAATGCAGGAATCCTTCCTCGTCCACCTTCAGTTAGCGCAGTTTCTAATACAATTGCATCACCCTCCATAAACCAGTCAGGAATAGACCAGCGCACCATAATCTGCCCCATATCACCAAATAAATAAGTCATAAATTTAGTAAAGTACTTTTTATTTTTTGCATACTGAACTATGTGCCTGTATTCATGAATAGCCAATAGTTGCGCCCAATCAATACTCCCTAAATTTGTAACGGTTTGTGGAGCTGTTAAATACCATCCCATTCTCCTTGGTGCCAATGCAGCATAGGCATTTGAAGTCATTGATTTATTATAGAGCACAAGCGATACTGGCTTTGGCTTAACATTAAGTGTTTTTGTATCAAATTTATACACCCATTCTAAAGTATTAGCTATTCGTTGTGCTTCAGCTTCTATCTTAGTCGGAAAAATTACACTAAAGTTTTCTGACTGAATACTCTTCCATAATATTTTAGGCGGGTTTTGTTTCTGAGCTGAAACAGATAGTGAAAATACCAAACATATTAATACCAAAATGTTTTTCATAATAATAGCCATTCAATTAATTGCTTTCAAAGATATTTAATTTTTATTTAAAATAAACTGCTTTTTATATCATAAATTAAATTGAATAAACAACATTCAATAAACAATAAACAATAAACAATATCCAATTATAAACGCTTAGGTATCATATTTGTATTTTGATATTGAATTACTATAATTTTCTAAATTGTAAATAATATATTACTTTTATCAAGTAATTTTAGTTTTTGTAAAATAAACTGCAATAAATGAACTTTAGAATTCAAACCAAACTATTGGTTTACATATTATCTACATCATTATTTATTTATATTTTAGCTTTTGGCTACCTGGGTTATAATGATCATAATTTGGCAATTAATGAAGCCAAGCATTTAACAGATACCTACTCAGAGAAATATGCCAATTATATAATGATGAACCTAAATGGCGATATGGATGTTGCCCGTACTTTAGTTCAATCTTTTACAAATTATGAATGGGTATATGAAAATAACTTGCAGGAACAATATTATCAAATATTAAAAACCGTTTTACAAAATAACCCGCAATTTCATAATGCTGCACTCAATTTTGAATTAAGTGCTATTAATAAAAATTACAAAAACCCTTATGGTAGGCTTAGATATATTCTTTATAAAGCAAATGGTATAATTAATGAACGAACTGATACACTTGAAATTTTAGGAGATAACGTTGGCAGTGCTTATTACGATATGAAAATAAATCCACGTGAAGATATGTCAGAGCCTTACATGTTTTCACCTTCAGGTACAGAAGAGGACTTAGTACTTGTTTCGAGCTTATCAATCCCTATAATGAAAGGTGAAAAATATGTGGGTTTGTTACAGTTTGATGTTAACCTTGAGCGTTTTAATGAAATGATAAATCAACTTAAACCATATCCTGGTTCATTTGGTTTTTTAGTTTCCAATAAGGGTCGTTTTGTTGCAATTCCTGAAGAGAAATATCTCAACAAAAGTATTGATTCCTTAAGCCCCAAAGATAATATTAATTTCAAAATTATTGAAAATATACAAAAAGGCAAAAGCTTTTCGTATACGATGATTGATTCGACAAAAACAAGAAATTACATCTCTTTTTCTCCAATAAGTATTGGTAAAGAAGATGCGAGATGGTCACTGGGAACATCTGTACCATTGGATATAATGATAGAAAAAGCTGATAAAAATTTACTATTTTCAGCTATTGTTGCGATTATGGGTTTTTTAATATTAACATTAGTGATTTGGTCAATATCCAGAGGAATTAGTCGACCGCTAATTTTCACATCAAAAATTATTGAAGATCTGGCAAAAGGAAAAATATCACTTCACCAGAAAATGGAAATCACTTCAAATGATGAAATTTCTGACATTAGAAGTTCTGTAAATTCATTAATTGATGGGCTTGATAATAACCTTAAATTTGCGCTACAAATAGGTAAGGGTAATCTTGAATTTGAATTTAAACCACTAAGCAATGAAGACCTTCTGGGGAAAGCACTTATTGACATGCGTTTAAGTTTAAAACAAGCTGATATTGAAGAAATAAAGAGGAAAGAAGAAGATGAAAAGTTAAATTGGGCAACTAAAGGTGCTGCCCGATTTGCAGAATTAATGACGCAATACACAGATAATCTGGAAGAGTTTTCATATGCTATTATAAGCAATTTAGTAAAATATATGGATGCTAATCAGGCTGGTTTATTTATTATTAATGATAGCCAAAAAAACAATGTGACTATTGATTTGGCTGCTAGTTATGCTTATGATCGTAGAAAATTTCTTGAAAAAAAGATAAACCTGGGTGTTGGCTTAGTAGGTAGATGTATAAATGAAGCTGAAACCATTTATATGACAGATTTTCCTGATGATTATTTAAATATCACATCAGGACTGGGTGGTGCTGCACCGCGAAGTTTAATACTAGTTCCAATTATTTTTAACCAGCAGGTTTTTGGTGTAATAGAAATGGCTTCGATTCATAATTTGGAAGAATATCAGAAGAGCTTTGTTGAAAGAATTGGTGAAAGTATCGCATCTACCATCTCAAATGTGAAAATTAACCAACAAACAGCTCGTTTGCTTGAAGAATCAAAAATACAGTCGGAAGAACTGGTTGCCCAGGAAGAAGAAATGAGACAAAACATGGAAGAAATGAAGGCAACACAGGAAGAACTGGAACAAAAAGCCTCTGATGCTAAAAGTATACTGAATGCTATTAATTCTGTTGCACTGGTTGCAGAATTTAATATGCAAGGCAAACTAATTGATATAAATAAAGATTTTTTGATTCTTTTAGATAAATCCAAAGAAGAAATGCTTGGAAAATTTCAAGGATCATTTGCTTCTGTACACGATGAAGAAACTGAAGAATTTCGTAAGTTCTGGAACGATTTACGAAAAGGAAAAGTAAAGAAAACTATTCAAAACATTGAAGTAAACGGTAATGATATATGGCTTTCTGAAGCTTATACACCAATTATTGATAAAAACGGTGTTGCCTATAAAGTTTTAAATTTCTCTGTTGATATTACCACTGCAAGAATAGGAGAATAATAATAGAGACCCTGAAATGCAACAAGGCCTCTACTGAATTTTTTTGCTATTCCTTTTCCAACTGAATATGATATTTATCCGTAAATTTTTTCTGAATTATAAAAATATCATCAAGTGCTTTATCTATTTTTATATTTGATTGGTTTCTCATTGCTTCAACCTCCTTTACTTGATCAGAACCATAGCTATCTTCAGGTAGTTTTAACAATTCTATGATTCTTTTATGCTCCGTTTCCAATACTGCTTTATAAGTATTTAAAAATGTTAAAGCACCTTCTTTAAAATAAGTGTCTTCTTCAAAACCTTTTAAATCACTAACATATTTAATAGATTTTTTTAACTGTTCTTCTGCCGTACTATATGCATTATCCATCTCTTCAGCAACATATGTATCGTAGCTATCCAACAGTTTACTCATCTGTTCATTCACTAATATTTGTTGTTCAATAATACCATCACTATATTTAATCGCATCCTCGGTAGTCGGTTGGCACGAAATTATTAAAGTTAAGAATAGGCTAATAAATAAAATTTTGTAATTTTTCATTTGAATAAAATTTAATTAAACACAAACTTACATATTTTTTTGTCAAACAATTTAAGCTTTTTATCATTTTATGAAATTATTACC
>JAOZNO010000074.1:0-5613 GCA_029933755.1 Bacteroidales bacterium
CCCAGAACAAGACTCGAACTTGCACGTCCTTTCGAACATATGCCCCTCAAGCATACATGTCTACCAATTTCACCACCTGGGCATAAACCTAAATCAAGCGGTTATGAATTTCGATAAACACCAATCTTTTGGATTAAAAAGATTCATAAAAAAAGACTCTAATGCCAACAGGTATTATTACTTTTTTTCTAAACTTTTCACTTCCAAAATCTTGACACTTCTCTTTATCCATAACCACTCAATTTAGCTTATGTGCTGCAAAATTATAAATTTTGATGGATTTACAAACATAAATATATTGTTACACTGTTTTATTGTTCTATTGTTTTGAAGCAAAAAGTTAGTTTATCTATTAAAAAGGTAAAAGTTGTGCTAGTGTCAACAATATAGCAATTCAGTAATAAATTCAATATAAGAAGTACAATTCCTTTTTTTATATTTTCTTTAACAATGAACAAAAATCACCCTATCTTCTCTTTAATCTTATTCATTTCATATTGCAAATTGGCAACCGTTTTCAGTAAATCATCTTTTGGAATTTGCGGTTCAGGAATTTCATTGCTTATAAAGTTCGTAAACTTCCATATTTCTCGTATTTCGTTAACATTTATGTCATAAGGCTCATAAATTGGATTTAAGGAATATAGTTTTAATGATTTGCTTTCGCGGATATTATTTTCAATAATTTTAAAAACAACACCTTCGTTTACAGTTAAAATAATGCAGGCATCACCATTTTTCATATAGTTCCAGTCTTGAATAAACTCTGCTGTCACCCAGGCTTTATCCGGTATTGGTAGCATAGAGTCACCATTAAGTTGAAAGGTACGATACTTTTTTTCTTTTGATAGAAAAGGGAGTTTAAAAACGGGTAAGTCTTTTATATATTCCGGATCAGCAAATCCTCTGGTGTAACCGGCTTTAGCTTTTTCTGGCACTAATTCAATGTTTTCATCATTTCTGCTATCAACAGTAGTTGCCAAAACTCGTAAACGGCTTCCGCTAACAAAAACATCATAGCCCTTTTCAATTTCACTTAATTGACTTTCTGACAATTTTGATAAATTTATTTTAACAAGTGTATCAATAGATACATTAAAGTATTCTGAAAGCACAATCAGAGTATTAATACTAGGCTGAGCCACAGCATTTTCATAACCACTAAGAGTGGATCGCTTCATTTTTAAAAAACCAGCGAGTTCATCCTGAGTTCTACCTTTTCTTTTTCGTAATAATTTAATGTTTTTTCCAAAATACATAAGGTTCTGATTTTTATAGATTAATACACATTTTGTAAAAACAAATGTAAAAAAACACTGTTTTATTTTTTTTCCTAATTCAATTATGATTATATTATAATCGTATTTATGATTATAATATAATCAAATCTACTGTTTTTTATTGAAAATCAAAAATTTATTAACTTTTAAATCTAAAAAACTATGATTATTAATTTTTTACTTACGAAAACGGTAATAGAAAAAGAAACAGTTAGCCGAAAAATCACTAAGGAACTAAAAAAAGCAAGATATTCAATTTGGCTTGCTAATATTTGGTTTACCGATAATGAAATTTACGATTTACTTATTGAAAAACTTCACGAAGGTTTAAATGTAGAAATCGTTCTTAATTCGAACAATTGGACAGTATACGAAAACTCACGTATTCAAAAATTTATTGATGCCGGTGGTGAATTCTTCCTCGTTGATGAGATAGCGAATATGGGTAAACCCTCAGACAAGTATTGTATCATAGATTACTCTACCATAATAAACAATAACTTTAGGCAAGAATATTTGTTAAAACCGGGTTTAGGTGCTTCATTTGTACAAGAAAATCAGGAAACACTTGTTGAACAATACATAAATGATTATCTTTTACTGAAAAACAACAACAGTAAAAACCGGTACTGATAAACAGTTACTGAATAATTATCGTTTAATATATCACTCGTATCTGTTATGTTTTTTTATTTAAGAAGATATGATTAAACAGAGAAAATCAAATCATACTCAGAGATTTACATGAAAAAAAAAGAAGCTTTAAAAAAAACAGTTGTTGCAGAAGCACTTTTGCAAATTAACAATTGGAATAATAAATTAACTGATAATTTACGAAAAGAAAAATATAAAAAAATGGCACAGTCAGCTTTTTATTTTTTTAGAGGAACGAACTTTTTATTTTGGGATTATTTTGCAAATGATATTCGCTTGAATCAGTTTAGCTCAGAAAACACTAAAACATGGATACAGGCTGACCTACATGCCTACAATTATGGCATTTACGATAATGATAATGGCGACTTAGTATATGGTCTAAATGATTTTGACGAATCATGTATTGCTGATTATCAATTTGATTTATGGAGAATGGCTGCCAGCATGGTATTAATTGCACAAGAAAATGGTTTTATCCAAAAAGAAATAATTGGCAGTTTTATTAAATCGTTTACCAATTCATATATAAATATTTTAAATCAATATATGAATAATGGTTTGGATATATTACATGATGTGACGAAGAAAAATGCATTCGGGAAATTGGATGAAACGCTGGAACAAGTAGAGCACAAGGAAAACAGACAAGAAATGCTAAAGCAATGGACCAGCAAAAAGAATAATAGCTTGGTGTTTGACTTATCCTATCACAAATTAACAAGTATATCTGATGGGAAAATGGAAGAGGTTCGTATGGCTATGCCGGATTACACAGACACACTCACAAAGGATATAAACGACTTCAATGATGATTATTTTAAGGTTATAGATGTTGCTCAACGAATTTCATCCGGAACAGGTTCATACGGTACACCGAGGTATTACATATTAATTGAGGGAGAAAAAGGGGGAAAATACAATCAGCGAATATTAGATGCTAAATTCCAATATAAACCATGTGCATATCACTTTCTGGGAACTGATTTTCAGCAAAAATACAAGATTGATTTTAAAAATGAAGGGCAAAGACATAAAGAGGCTTATGACTCTTTAAACTCGTATACTGACAGGCATCTGGGTTGGATAGAATTATCTGAAGGGGTATTTTCTGTCAGGGAGCGGTCACCTTACAAGTCGTACTTTCAAGCTAATTTATTAAACACTGAGACCCGATTCAATAAATTAGCAATGCAATGGGGAAGTATACTGGCAACAGCACATATTAAGGCAAAAAACGACTTTGATGTGGCAAAAATCGCAGAACAAACTTCAGCAAATAAAAACCAGCTCACAGAGCTGGTTTACTCAATTGCCTTTGAATATGCAGATTATAACAACACCGTTTTTCAAAAATTCATAAATAAACTTTTCCTAAATAAATCTTCATAGATAAGTATAAAAGTCAATACATTAAAAAACCTTTGACACAAAAGAATATCTCATTATTCTTTTAAGTTATTGAACTTTCCAGTCCTGCCAAATATCTCGAACGGCGATACTAACCAAGGCTATAGGAACTTGATGATAGCCAAGTTCGTCTGCTTTTATACTCACATTTGTTTTTATTGAATTCGATAATGTTAATAAATTCATATTACCACGTGACTCTTTCAAAATCCTCAGGAAATAATATGTAAATAGTCCATGTTTTTTATCAGGATACAAATTTGAAGTATTTTTTTCTGAAATAGCCATAAAAACAACAGTATTACCTGAGATAACTTCTTTTCTAGGATTAAGATTCTTTACAGAAGGCCCCCTAAGTCCAATTTGCCTTCCACCATTATTAAATGATGCATCAATAACAACCATACTTTTTGAAGACCTACTTTCCCATATTTTTTTATATAAAAATTCCATAGGGATTGCATCTTTAATTTGTGAAGGCGTAACATCAATAGGCATTAAATAGGGTGCTTTAGTAAGTGTATCGGATAAACCATGACCAGCATAATAGAATATTAATTGTGCCTTATCTTTTATTTTACTTACTTGCTTTGAAAGAGTTATAATACTTTCATGCATTTCTTTTTTATTTGCATCTAACAAAAGTGTTATATTACGTTCAGGTATACCAAGCATGTTTATCGCATACTTCTTAAAAGTAAGAGCGTCATTTCTTGCATAAGGAACGTTAAAATTCCTGCTCAAAGATGTTAAATCATTAGCATATCCTTCGTTCCCAATTATTAAAGCATATTTCCTTATGTCAGGCTTATTAACAAGGGGTATATTTTTATCGATATCAGAAATTAACATTTGACTATTAACATGCTCTTCATAATGAAATTTACAAGTGTTAATTTTTATTTTAAATTGAGGAACAGGGTTATTATGTTTTGCAGAAATATTTATTGAAAATTCAGAAATCCCACTTGCGATATTCTTTTTTGCCCTAATAGGTATTTTAACAGTTTTAGTTTGGTGAGCCAGCATGTTTTCAATTCTCACCAGTTTAGGGAATTCAATATTCCCAGTAGTATCAAGAGTCTCAAGGGTTGCATAAAAATCAACGGACTTTGCCGGCCCCATATTTTTCAACTTAAAAGTTATAAAACCTTCTTCAAAGGCATCAAGACAATAGTTTTCATCTAAATCACTATAAAATAGAGAATTCTCAACAAGCTGCAAATTTGTTAATTTGGTGTTTATAAATATTCCCGGACTAAGAGCCGTAACAATCTTAAAACTGGGAATATCTAGCGTTTCATGAACCGGGTAATTCTTCTTCCAGCTCTTTTTAATTTGTCGTGTACGCTTAATTAAACCAACATAATCCATTATCCAAATTGCCCCGGCAGCTCCTAAAAACACATATGAAAGCGTATTAGAGGTTTTTGCCTTATTATAATAATTATCTTTATCCTCAATTGTAGTTGCCCCAAGATAATTATCGTAACTGTTTGCACTTGAGCTATGTAAATACATAGAAGAGCCAATAAATGAATAAGCTAATGCTCCATAAATCCAATAAGGTTTCTTTGGTTTTATTTGATAATCACCCCATCCAGGGAATACTGTTGAAAGCACAAACGGATTATCAAGATAAAGTCCATTCTGTATGGATGCAGAAACTTTTACGCTAACAGAGTCCGTAATATCAAGCCCATCACTTTTCACATCCCATATGGCAAGTTTATTCATGCCACCATCTATGAGTTTATTAGCATCCCCATTCCACGTTTTGGCATAAACTGTATCCTTTTTTGAATCGAATACATTAATCCATACCCTGATTTTATCTTTTTGTTTGGAATTATTGATATTGTACTTTACAATTAAATTCCCTTTGTTAAATTTCACTTCAGTAATTTCTAAACTAATTCGAGACTTAAACTGTGCGTGGATATTTGAGTAAAAGAAAAACTGTAGTACAAAAAAAAATAATATACTTCTTAAAATGCTCATATTTTTAATATAATTACCTAATTATTAGTTACAAAATTCTTTACTTCTCCATAGAACACATCAGTACCATCAACAGAAAATGACCTAATATAGTAAGTAGTACCTGGTATCAAATCATTAATATTACTAGAAAACCCTCCTAATTTATCTGTGGAGCCTAAAGAATTATGATTATCATTAAGGGTAGGAGAAGAAGTTGTGTATGACCAACAATGCCCATGGTCTCGTATTGACTCAACTCCCAAACTTCTAATACTTCCTTGAGCAA
>JAOZNO010000074.1:5623-10367 GCA_029933755.1 Bacteroidales bacterium
ATCACTTCTGTATCACTTAATACGCTTATTGTGTCCGTTATTACTTTAATCTTTGATTCAAAAATCACAGTATTTGAATAGATTACACCGCCTTCAGATATCATATAAGCTTTAATATAATATCTACCCAGGTTTAAGTTATTAATAATACTTGAAAAGCTTTTACTGCTATTTATCAACCCATACGAGCTTATATTATCATTAATATCCGGTGGGTCAGACATTGACCAACAATGACCGTGATCATCAAAAGTTATTGATCCAATATTACCTACACTTGAATTCACTTCAACAGTACTTTCATCAATTTCAACTACAGCTTCAGTAACAAGACCTATATTATCAGCTGATATTGTAAAAGAAAGTACATTTCCATAAACATAGTTTGTTCCATCAAAAATATAACTACGTATATAGTGTTCAATACCCGGTATTATCTCAGTGAGTTGACTTGTAAAAATACCTCGTTCACTAATTTCTCCTAATTCTGATTTGTTATGATCAACAGTTGGTTCATTCGTTGTAGACCAACAATGTCCGTGTTCAATAATTTGAGAATCACCAATATCTAATATGGTTCCATAAGCAACTACTGCCGAGGAATTGATTTCTATATCATCTGTTTTTGTATCCATAGTTCGAACAATGTCAAGCTTTTCGCAGGATAAAAAAACAGATGAAATCCCAAATACTATTATAATGATAATTCGGTTTAGCGTTTTCATTCTATTTTTATAATGTATTATGTTTTAGTTATCTAATTGCATCCAGGTCCCACCGATATAACACCATAGGTGATCAGTTCCAGCATTTTCCGGATTCTCTCCAAAATAAATATCCCCTGAGTTTGGGCTTGATGGTGCAGCCCCTAATCGTGTTAAATTTAAAACTGTTGATATATTAACTGTTGTAAATGAACCGGAACTTGCATTATCCCAACTAATCCTTTCAGCATCAGTAACTACCGCTCCACTTCCGGCATCAGTAATATCGTTGAGTTCGGTAACACTATTTCCTGAAAGTGCTGTTAAATATCCCTCGGCAGAGTGATTGCCCCAACCAAAAGCAGTATTCCAATTCGTCGAATTATCTGTAATATGACTGTATGTTCCCGCCCCCGTACGTATCATTATACCATTTGTTGAGAAATCATCATCCATAACAGCACCTGCGGCAGTAACATTTGTTGCATCCGTTATGTCAGCGCCTGTTTCTATTCCTGTTAATTTGGTATCTAGTGCAGAAGTAAAGTTTATTTCTGTCAGGCCACCATCTCCTACAGAATATGTTGTATTGTTGTCGATTGCCCAAACAGCAGTTCCATTAGAACTCCATGTTAAAAATTGACCACTTGAACCACCTGATGGAATATGAAAATTTCCGCTTGTTGCAGGATGAATATAATTATTCGCACTTATTGCTATTCCATCAAGTTTTGTTCTTTCGGCAGTTGTTATAATTGCACCACTTCCTTCATCAGTAATATCGTTGAGTTCGGTAACACTTGAAAGTGCTGTTAAATAACCCACGGAAGAGTGATTGCCCCAACCAAAAGCAGTATTCCAATTCGTCGAATTATCTGTAATATGACTGTATGTTCCCGCCCCCGTACGTATCATTATACCATTTGTTGAGAAATCATCATCCATAACAGCACCTGCGGCAGTAACATTTGTTGCATCCGTTATGTCAGCGCCTGTTTCTATTCCTGTTAATTTGGTATCTAGTGCAGAAGTAAAGTTTATTTCTGTCAGGCCACCATCTCCTACAGAATATGTTGTATTGTTGTCGATTGCCCAAACAGCAGTTCCATTAGAACTCCATGTTAAAAATTGACCACTTGAACCACCTGATGGAATATGAAAATTTCCGCTTGTTGCAGGATGAATATAATTATTCGCACTTATTGCTATTCCATCAAGTTTTGTTCTTTCGGCAGTTGTTATAATTGCACCACTTCCTTCATCAGTAATATCGTTAAGTTCGGTAACACTTGAAAGTGCTGTTAAATAACCCACAGAAGAGTGATCTCCCCAGCCATAAGCAGCATTCCAGTTGTCAATATTTGCAGACGTAATAATATTAGCATCATGAGAAGTACTCATTGTATTTTCGATTGTAGCTAAAGTTCCAGTAGTAGGCAAAATAAGAGACGTTAATCCATCTGAAATAAAAGTAAGTTGCGCATTATTAGTAAAGGTAATATTGCTTCCGGTATTTAATGTTCCACCAAGTGTTACGTCATGTTCACCAATACTTGAAACCGTCAAAACGCCAGCACTAGTAATAGCAGCATCACCTGTCATAACAACATCGGCAGCAACCCCACCATTACCAATTAATAATCTACCATTAGCAAGGGAAGAAGAAATTGCATCTAAAATACCATAACCGGCAAGTGTTGTTGGATTAACTCCGGAGACAACCAGGCCTTTGTCATTAACAGTAACCTGCCGATACGTACCTGCAGATCCAATATCTCTAAGACTTAACACACCTGTATTCGAAATGGTTGCATCCCCCCCTAAAGTGTTTCGTGTAGCATTACCTAATGAATTTCCAATAAATATTTGTCCTGAAGGTAAGTTTTGAGATAAGGCATTAGCACTTATCTGGTTATCCACATAGCTTTCATTTGCAAGTCTTCCGTCTAATGGCAAAGTCAATGAAGTAATTGCCGTTGTAGATGTTGTAAGCTGAACAGATCCACCAGAAACACCAAAATTATTACTAAGCGTTAAAAAGTTTAGTTTTGTATGATCCTCGCTATTAAAATAATTAGTGTTACCCGTTTGGTAAGCAGTAACAATCTCATCATTTGTCATATCAGCCCTAGCACCTGTTTCAATACCATTGAGTTTTGTATGGTCATCACTGTTAAAATAATCGGTATTCCCAGCTTGGTATGCTGAAACAATTTCAGTACTTGACATATCGGCTGTAGCACCAGTTTCAATACCATCTAATTTTGTATGGTCAACACTGCTAAAATAATCGACATTACCCGTTTGGTACGCAGTAACAATTTCATTATTTGTCATATCTGCCCTAGCACCAGTTTCAATACTATTAAGTTTTGTATGGTCATCACTATTAAAATAATTAGTGTTACCCGTTTGGTATGCGGTAACAATCTCATCATCTGTCATATCCCCTCTAGCACCTGCTTCTATACCATTTAATTTGATATGGTCATCACTGTTAAAATAATTAGCATAACCTGTTTGGTATGCTGAAACAATTTCAGTACTTGACATATCGGCTGTAGCACCAGTTTCAATACCATCTAATTTAAATCCATCCACTGATGTAAAATGGTCAGGAAAGCCGGTTTGATATGCAAAAACGACATCAGCATTATCCATATCACCAGTATTTTCACCACTTAGGTTTGCAGCAAAAACACTTCCTGTAAAAGTCCCACCATTTTGGCGACTTACAAAGTCATAAGGTAGAGCAATATCAACACTACTTTCTGCCAATCCTGTAATAGAAAGCACTACAATATTATTATGTGCTCCCTGATCAGTTTCTGTTGAAAGGATTTGGTTATCAGTATTAGTCCCTAAAAATTGAGCTAAATCAATTTGTGTTGGATTTGATTTATTCGTTATTGTCAATTGATTACTTGCACTTAATTCTAAATCCTGTATTTCATTTTGAGAATCATCATCATTTATTACGAAAGAGCCGCCTGAATTTGAAAGTGTAACAATACCAGCTTCTTTTGTTATCGTCTGTATTTCATTTTGAGAATCATCATCATTTATTACGAAAGAGCCACCTGAATTTGAAAGTGTAACGACACCTGCATTTTTTGTAATTGTCTGAATTTCATTCGCCGGATCGGCATCGGCATCATTAATTTCATCAATAAATGAACCACCTGATCTTGATAAAGTAACCGTATTCCCATTTTTTGATAATAACTGAATTTCATTTGTTGGATTAGCATCAGCATCATCTACTTCATCGGCAAAAGAGCCACCTGAATTTGAAAGCGTAACAATTCCATCAGTTTTTGTAATTGTTTGAAATTCATTATCAGGATCAGCATCATTATCATTTATAGAGAAAAACCCTCCGGATCTTGATAATGTAACATCACTCCCACTTTGTGATAATGTTTGAATTTCATTCTCAGGATCAGCATCCGCATCATCTTTATTGATTACATTTAAAGCTTGAAGCGCATATGGTACAGCTAATATTTGCGAAGTCCCCATAAACTGGTAGTTATCACCACCATCAATATCTATTTCTATTTGCAGATAATAAGTACTCACACTCCAGTCAATTTGTGAAAAATCACCAGAAATAGTTGACCCACTACCAATATCAAGAGTAACAAGGCCAAATTCATTAGATGCAGGTTCAAAAACTTCAGCATACACAACTTGCCCAACGGCACTTCCACTTAAAATACTTATTTCAAAGCCTACTAATTTATTCGCAACCAGTTCACCCGACACATCTCTAACAACAGCCTGATAGCGAAAAACATTGGGTACTTGCCCAATTATTACCCCTGTTATACTAATAGAAATAATAAATACTATTAAAATCCTTTTCATGTGTGTTTTTTTTTAATTATTTTCTTTTGCCACATAGCCTGTTCTACTACTGCGGAATTACCGTCCCGAAAAAATCGGAACTTGTTTCATATGTCTATATTTATTGTTTTTTATCTATTTATTTGACATAAACTACTTTAAAAACTTTCATATAAGAACCATCTTTTTTA
>JAOZNO010000771.1 GCA_029933755.1 Bacteroidales bacterium
CAATCGCTTTATGTGCCAAGTTTAACTTACGATCATTTTAATTGGTTTGGATTTAGTTATTATCCGGGATATTATGGTGGTTTTGGCAATGTTGCTTATTCTACTTCAGGAAGGGGAAAGGGCAGACGAAAAATGTCAATGAAAAAAGAAAAAAGTGTAAATGCTCCGGTAATGGTAGAAGTATTAAATGTTGTAAATGATGAATCAGAAATAGAAGCAGAATTGGATGATGAATTTAGTGATGTAAAACAAGATAAAGTTCTGGCAGGAAAAATTGGAGGTGTAGAAACTACTGAAGATTTCTCGGATGTAAAAGTTCGTACAAACTTTAATGAAACCGCATTTTTCTACCCTCATTTAAAGACGAATGAAGAGGGCGAGGTAATTATTGAATTTACCGTTCCAGAATCATTAACCAAATGGAAAATGATGGGTTTTGCTACCACTAAAGATTTAAAATACGGTTCAATTACCAATGAGTTGATTACACAAAAAGATTTGATGTTATTGCCAAATGCACCTCGTTTTTTCCGTGAAAACGATAAAATTACTTTTCCGGTTAAAATAAGCAATGTGTCTGATAAAGATTTAACAGGTAAAGTAAAACTTGAATTGTTTGATGCAATTACTATGGAGCCGGTGAGTAATATTTTTGCAAAACGCGAAAAAGAAACGCAGGATTTTGAGGTGAAAGCAGGAAAAAATAGCCTGGTAAGCTGGAAATTGGAAATTCCGGAAGGTGTTGGTGCTATTATGTATAAAGTTGTGGCAAAAGCAGGTAATTTTTCGGATGGTGAACAAAAGGCTTTGCCGGTACTAACAAACAGGATGCTGGTAACGGAATCAATGCCTTTGCCGATACGTGGTAAACAAACTAAAACATATAAGTTTGAGAAACTGATTAATTCAGGCAAGTCAACAACTTTACGTCATCATAAGTTAACACTTGAGTTTACTTCAAATCCGGCATGGTATGCTATTCAGGCATTACCTTACCTGATGGAATATCCTTATGAATGTACTGAGCAGACTTTTAGCCGATTTTATGCGAATAGCATTGCATCGCATATTGCGAATTCAAGTCCGAAGATTAAGAGGGTTTTTGATTCATGGAAAAATACGCCGGACTCAAAAGCGTTATTGTCAAATCTTGAAAAAAATCAGGAATTAAAAGCCGTTTTGCTTGAAGAAACTCCCTGGGTTTTAGATGGTAAGAATGAATCTGAAAGAAAAAAACGGGTTGGTTTGTTGTTTGATCTCAACAGAATGGGCGATGAGCTTAGTCGTGCATTACGGAAAGTGCAAAAAGCACAAAAATCAAATGGTGGCTGGCCATTGTTTAAATGAATGACTGAAAGTCGTTATATTACTCAGCATATTGTTACCGGAATGTGACATCTTGATAAACTGGGTGTGAAAACCATACGTGAGGATGATAAAACCTGGCAGATGTTGAAAAAAGCAGTTGGATATTTAGATGTTCGTATAAAAGAAGACTATAAGTATTTGAAAAAACATTATACAAAAAAGCAACTGGAAAGAAACCATTTAAGCTATACGGCCATTCAATATCTTTACGGAAGAAGTTATTTTACTGATTTAGAAATTCCTGATAAAAGCAAAGAAGCTTTTGATTATTATAAAGGACAGGCTGAAAAATACTGGCCTTCACAAAGCAAATATATGCAGGGGATGATTGCCCTGGGCTTATTCCGTTATGATAGCAAAGCGATTCCAGCTGATATTGTAAAATCGCTGAAAGAACATTCTACCAGTCATGAAGAAATGGGTATGTACTGGAAAGACAATGTAGGAGGTTATTATTGGTATCAGGCGCCTATCGAAACCCATGCCTTAATGATTGAGGTTTTTGATGAAGTTGCTCAGGATCAGGTCTCTGTAAATGATTTAAAAATTTGGTTACTTAAACAAAAGCAAACTCAGGATTGGAAAACTACAAAAGCCACAACCGAAGCAGTTTATGCATTATTAATGCGTGGTACTGACTGGCTGGCTAGCGATAAGCTGGTAGAAATAGAAATGGGCGGAAAAATAATTGACCCAACAAAAATGGATGATGTAAAAGTGGAAGCCGGAACCGGTTATTTTAAAACTTCGTGGAGTGGTAGCGATATTAAACCCAAAATGGGTAATGTTACGGTTACAAAAACCGACGAAGGAGTCTCATGGGGAGCGGTTTACTGGCAGTATTTTGAGCAATTGGATAAAATTACGCCACACGAAACACCTTTAAAGCTTAAAAAACAATTATTTATTGAAAAAATGACTGAAAGGGGTAAAGTGATTGAACCAATTTCGGATAAAAACCAATTAAAAATTGGAGATAAAATAATTGTACGTATTGAGCTGCGTGTTGACCGCCGAATGGAGTATATTCATATGAAAGATATGCGGGCATCTGGCTTTGAACCCGTTAATGTAATTTCAACATATAAATGGCAGGATGGTTTGGGCTATTATGAAAGTACAAAAGATGCTGCAACCAACTTCTTTATGGAAGCATTACCAAAAGGCACTTATGTATTTGAATATCCTTTATGGGTAACACACGAGGGTAATTTCTCAAATGGAGTAACTACCATTCAATGTATGTACGCACCTGAATTTACATCGCATTCTGAAGGGATTAGGGTTGAGGTTGAGAAGTA
>JAOZNO010000075.1 GCA_029933755.1 Bacteroidales bacterium
CGTTGGTTTCTTGATCGTATTGCAACACATATTTTAGCTTTTGAAGGAGACTCGCAAGTGTATTATTTTGAGGGTGGTTACTCAGATTACGAAATAAATCGCAAAAAACGACTAGGTGATGCAGCACCAAAACGAATTAAGTACAGAAAGCTAAAGGCGGACTGATTTTGATTCCTGCGTTGCTTAAAGTTGGGTTTATTAAATGCTCGTCATTGTGAGCTGGAGCGAAGCAATCCCCTGGAGTGTGTTTTGCTGTTAATTAAAAGCAATTGACAGCAGTGCTTAATTGCATGAGATTGCTTCTCCGCTAGCCAGCGGATCGCAATGACGTTCTTTGTTTGGAGAGTTGCTAATTAGTGTTTGCACGAAAACTAAGTGTCAGATAAGAAAAACTCCAAGAATAAGGCTTTCGTAGTTTTGAAAATAAGGAGTTTACTGTTGTAAAAGACTGTTTTCAAAACAAGAGTAACGAAATTATTGGTGTTTTCTTGCTGAGACTAATTAAAGATAATCCAAATTACCACCTTCTTCTTGTTTAACAAAGGGCTCAATTGCTCTTTGGTAAATCCCCTGGACCCAGGCGATAGCCATTCCGTAGTTGGTTACAGGAATACCTGCTTCAATTGCTGGTTTTAGCCTGTTTTTTATTTGTTTTTGGGTAATCATGCATCCGCCACACTGTATAACTAAAGCATAATCTGTGATATCTCTTTTTAAATTATCAAGGCCACTTACCACATCATAATCCAGTTTTTTTCCTGTAAAGTTCGATAACCATCGTGGTATTTTTACCCGGCCAATATCATCGCATGAAACATGATGTGTACATGATTCAAGTAATAAAATTCGGTCATCATCTTTAAGTTCAGCAATTTTGGGAGTACCTTTCAGGTAATTGTCAAAATCACCTTTTAGATGTGCTAATAATATGCTAAAACCTGTTAGCGGAATATTTTTAGGGACAGATGCATCAGCCTTTAAAAATATTTGACTATCTGTAATTGCTAATTTGGGTTTAATGCCTGTTTTGCGTAAAAAAGCATCAACTTCCCTTTCTTTTAATACAATTGCTACGCAGTCATTATCTAAAATATCTCTTATTGCCTGAACTTGTGGTAGAATCATTCTTCCGGCCGGTGCTTCAATGTCAATAGGTGTAATCAACAAAACAATATCTCCATATTGAACCAAATCACCAATTAATGAGGGTGTTTTGTATGAGCTTTCAGGAATTGTTTTTTGAATTTGTTTGATAATCTCTTCCAGGCTATTTTCCCATTTATTGCTATCAATTGAACTATATTCAATAGTTGTGACATTATAAAGACCTTTTAAAAGCTCTAAAGTCTCGTTGCTCAATGGATTCTGATCAGACTTACTATGAACAATTAAAAAAGGGGTGTCGTAATATTTAAATTTGTCAATTAGTTGTTTTTCAAAATCACCTAAGCGGTTATTTACTATTACTAAAATCGCTAAATCAATAATTTTTATAGTATCATAGGTTTTATTAATTCGTTTAGTCCCCAAATCACCCTTGTCGTCAATTCCAGCTGTATCAATAAGGACAACAGGACCAAAACCTGTTATTTCAAAAGATTTTTTCACAGGATCCGTTGTTGTACCTGCTATATCAGAAACAATCGCAATTTCTTGTCCGGCCAGGCGATTTATTAATGAGCTTTTCCCGTTATTTCTTCTGCCAAATATTCCAATATGTGGCTTTGATTCTTTTCCTTTCTTCATTTTAGTCCTTTCACCAGTTTATGATGAATTATTCATAACATCAATATTAATATCGGAATAATTACAAATCCAATTTAATGCAAAACTAATGGTTTTTCTTAAAGCAGAATATGATAATTATCGCTTTCATGATAAATTGTCAATACTGAACAGTATAAAATAGGCTGTAGTTTAGAATAAATGTGATTTTTGTATTATCAGTACAACTTATATCATTTAAGTCATTCGTATCTGCTGGTAATCGGAATAAATTATTGGTAATTAGTAATTAGTCTTTGAACGGAAATTTCATAACGCAAGTATATCAATGGTTTCATCGTTTTTATGCCTTTGAATCTTTTTTGTCATTCGATGGTCATTTCTAGTCATTATCAGCATATTATGAAAATGACGATTAATGACTGCAATACTTCGACTTTGCTCAGTAGTCGCAAATGACAATAAATTACAAAACATTCAAATTGAAAAATGAATCTATCATTCATATATTCAGGTATTTATACGATTTCGGTCAGTCACTAATTAAATAAAATTGCCTTTCATTTTAATTACCAGTTACTAATCTCTAATTACTTGTAAATTAATGCAAAAAAAATCATTATAAACGTCACATTTGTTTTAAACCAGAGCCATAAAATATTATAATTGGCAAGGTTTCTGCAATTTTAGTGATAGCAGTTTTGTGTATAATCAAAAAAAACTGGTAAAAATGTAAAGTTATGTAAAAAAAATTCTATTTTTATAGATTTGATAAAAGGGTGTTTTAATCCCTAAGCTGATGAATTATTCAGGCTAAATGCAAAGTAAATTAGCGTATATTTATAAAGTAAATTTTTGTATTTATGTTTCAGTATCATTTTCAGTTATAAGTAGTGTCAGCACGAAAATTATGCATTTTCTATGTCTCTGGTAAGAAAATGTCAAAGACAAGGCTTTTGAAGTGTTAATTTTCAGGAGTTTACCTTTGTAAATGACTGACAATTAAGACGAGAATAACGTAGTATTTGGCGTTTTCTTGCAGAGACTAAGTAGGTAACTTACTACATGCTGAGAACTGATTGCTAATTGGCTAATGAACATCAAAGGCTGCTAATAAGATGATTGCAGATTAGTATCTTACTATTATCTTTATTTATGATTTTAAAACAATTAAATATATTCTCCAGAGTTCAGCTAGTGATAAATTCTATTTTGGTAATAGCTTTTATTATAGTTGGTTTATTAGTGTATTTTGATGCAAGAGAAGATGTATATGTTGAAACTCGAGAGCAGATGTACCTTGAAATTGAAGAGCTAAGTCATGTGATTGATATTTATAGGGTTCGTGATCGCGATATTTTAAATATGGCTGCCAATTTTGGTGAATATAAGATTAACGAATATAGTGACTTTGAAGAAAGTGATTCGGCTGAAATTGATTTCGAGGCAGTAAATCCAATTACTAAAAATCCAATGAATATTAAAATTCATGAATGGTTTGTTGATGAAATGTCTTTAGTTGATAATTTTTATATTGTAGATGAAATAAAAACATTGTCAAGAGTAAATGCTTCTATTTATCAAAAGACAGCAAAAGGATATGTGAATATTTCTACTAATATTGTAAATACACAGGAAGATCGAATGCTTGGCGATATTGTTCTGAATTCTTCAGATATTGTTCAGACTGTCGAGAGTGGAAATTTATACAGAGCCAGGTTCAATAAGAATAAATCCTGGTATCAAACCATTTATAAACCAATTTATATTGATGGTAAAATAAGAGGGATGTATTTTGTTAGTTTAAAGGAACGAATAGGAAGAGCTTTAAAAGCCATATTTGATAAAAGAAAGTACTTTAAAGATGGCTATGCTTTTATTATGACAAAAGAAGGCCGTCTTACCATTCATCCGAAAGAACGAGGGATGGATTATTCAAAAACAATTATGTTTGATAAATTGAATAAGCTGGATGAAGAAAAAGGAACTTTTATGTACCTGTGGCCTGAAACTGAATTGACAGATTCATGGTATCTGAGTTTTAAATATGAAAAGTCAATAAACAGTTATGTTTGTATTGCATTTCCTAAGAAAGAAGTGTTCAAACATCTGAATAATAGATTTTTATACATTACTTTCTGGTTTGCGCTTTTTGTTATCGTATTTCAGTTTGCACTTGTTTATTTGAATAGTAATCGTAAAGAAAAAATAAAGCTTGTATCAAAATCAATTGCAAAAATAGCTAAAGATGGTAGGACAGAAAAACTTGGTGATCCGGAAGATGAGTATGGACAAGTTTACAGCAATATAAATTTGATATCTGAAAAATATACCATGCTGGAAAATTATGTTAATAAATTAGTTAACAATCAGTTGGGCATGAACCTTCCGGATATATTGAAAAATGATGTGATTGCTAATACATTGACAAAAGTTGATAAAAAGCTTATTAGAGCCGATAAACTTGAAAAGGAGGGAGATAAGGAAGCAAATCTGAGGAAATGGGAGTCAGATGGGTTATCAAAATTTATTGGAATATTGCAGCAGCATACCGATAATATTCAGGAATTAAGTTATCAGTTGGTTAATAATCTAGTGGTATACCTAAATGCAAATCAGGGAGCATTATTCTTTATCAATAATGAAAAAGTGAATGATGTTTACTTTGAGCAAATGGCAACCTATGCCTATGATAAGAAAAGACTAATTACTAAAAAAATATATCCTGAAGAGGGACTAATCGGACGGATTTATAACGAAAAGAAAACCATATATTTATCAGAAATCCCTAAAAATTATATAAAAATTACATCTGGATTAGGTGAGTTGGAACCAAATTATTTATTAATCGTACCACTTCTACTAAATATGGAGGTTTATGGAGCTCTTGAAATAGCTTCGTTTAATAAGTTTGAAGACTATCAAATTGAGTTTATTGAAAAAATTGGTGAAAATATTGCTTCTACAATTAATAATGTACAAATTAATACCAGAACAAGGAAGTTACTGGAGCAATCACAAGATCAGAAGGATCAAAAGACGATTGTGCAGTCAAAAGAAGTAGAAAGTAAAAGTGCTCGTAGATAAATTTATAAATTGAAAATGGGTAATCCATTATAAATATTGAATATGTTATTTACAGAGTATTCAAAATACAAAAGTTGAAAAAATATTCACTAGCTAGTGAATTTTAAATAAAAACATATAGATGAAAACGCTTAAGTTTAAGCTGGGACTGATTGTCTCGACAATTATGCTAATGGTATTTATTGTTGTTTTGTTATATTACAATTCAATATTAAAAGATAGAGCGATAAATTCATCAGTTCAAATTTTATCTAATTTAGCATTAGAGCACGAATCAGAATTGTTAAATGAAATAGAAAATGCAAAAGCGAAAAGTGATGTTTTGGCATTAATTTTCTCGAAGAATGTTAAGACAGCGAAATTAAATACGGATACTTATAAGTTATTAAGCTCTGTTTTGGAAAATGATCCTAAAATTTATAGTATAACAATTGCATATGTTGGACAGGATGAGGTGAATTCAGATAGCTCTTTAAATGTGAAGCAAAACATTAATCAAAAAATGAACTATCTGAACGTAAACAGGAGTGAAGCAGGAATTGTTATTAATGCTGATCCGTTAACTGAAAGTTTAAAAGAAAAGCTCCTTAAAAAGGATTTGGCAAACAAAATACAGGGACATGTTTTTGAGCCGGTAGAGAATAAAGATGGGGATTTTCATATTCCGGTTTTGACACCCATTTTCTCCGGACAGAAATATTTAGGGTATATACAATTAAATATATCTCTTAGCTGGTTCAATGAAGAAATAATTTTGGACGATAAGCTGAAAGGTGTACAAATATATTTTGTGTCAAGTGATGGTGAAATTGTTGCAGCTAATAATAAAAAGTTTATTATTGGTGATAAAATAAGCTCAATTTGTCCTAGTTGCTCTGTGTCTTTTTCAGGTTCTTCAAGTTATAATGTTCAGTTTTCTGATTTAACATATTGTTATCCTATATTATTGGATAATCAGGATGCTAATTGGCATATTTGCTATAAAGCTACAAAAAGCCAATTGTTTGATCTTGTTGGTTACCATTTTTGGAATTATTTTCTAATTGCTTTGTTTCTATTAACTATAGGCATTGTCATCATATTTTTTCTTATTGATTATTTAATGCGTCCGTTTAAAATGCTGATTGGGTTTGCTCAAAAAGTGGCAGTTGGCGATTTTAAGTGTGAGCAAGGGAGTATGGAAATTGTCAGGGAAGATGAGTTTGGACAACTGCAAAAGGCGTTTAGAAGTATTAGTGAGGCTCTTGAGGAAACTGCTGAAGTTAGTAACGCAATTGCGCTAGGTGATTTTTCAAAAACGGTAGAAGTTAAAAGTGATCAGGATCTTCTTGCAAGTTCAATTAACAAGATGAATGATTTTTTGAAACAAAAGAAAGAAGATGAAGAACGAAATAAATCTGATGAAGAAAAGCAACAGTGGTTCAATAAAGGAATCTCTTTAATGTCAGAAGTAATTAAAAGAAATCAGGATAATACTGAGGTTTTGGCTGATAAAATTGTTAAAAGTTTAGTCGAATTTCTGGATATTGCACTTGGTGGAATTTATATTAAGGAGCTAACTGATGATGAAAAAATTATTTATCGTTTAATTGCAGCGTATGCTTATTCAGAGCAGAAGTTTGTAGATAAATATTTTCAATCAGGAGAATCGCTTGTTGGGTCATGTGCTTCTGAAAAAAGAATTATATATATGTCGAGTATTCCGGAAGATTATATGAAAATATTTTCCGGCCTTGGCGAATCTGTACCACAGGGTTTATTACTTATTCCGATAATATATAATGACGAAGTATTTGGTGTGCTGGAGCTGGCAGCATTGAAAAAAATAACTGAATATGAGCAGAAATTTCTTCAGGAAGTTGCAGATAATATTGCGAGTACCCTTTCTCTCACACAAATTAGTTCGCAAACAGTTGATTTGCTCGAGAAATCTCGTTTACAGGCTGTAGAGCTTGAGAAAAGGGATAAGGAAATGATTAACACGCTTGATGAACTAAGAGAACTTCAGAAAGAAACTGAAAAAAGAGAAACCGAAGTACGGTCAAAAATAACTGCGATGAATAACTCCTTGTTAGTAGTTGAATATACTACTGATGGAATTGTGTTGGATGCAAATCAGAAGTACCTTAACTCAATGAATTTTACACTTGAAGAAATTAAAGGTGTAAATGTATTAGAATTATTACAAGAAAAGGAGAAAAAAGAGTTAACAGATATTATTAATACTGTTAAACGAGGTAATTTTTATGAGGCAGTAGTAAAAAGGCATACAAAGTATGGGAAAGAAAAGTGGTTGCTAGCTACCTACACCCCGGTTTTAGATGAAACAGGAGAAACTTCCAGTATCTTATTTTTTGCCACCGACATTAGTAGAACGGTAGCTAAAGAACAGCATTTGCAAAAACAGTTTAATCAATTGAAAAGTGATTCTGAAATTACCATTGCCAAAGAATCAGAAATAGTAGCACTTCATGCCGGGCAAAAAAATAAAATGGATGAGTTGACTCAGTTGCACAGAAAGGAACATAGTTCTCTTGTGGAAAAAATGAATAAGCAAAAAGCGGAAGGTGCAGAAAAGGTATCTTTATATGAAAAAATGATTTCTGAAATAGTTAATCAGTGGTCAATTCATATTGATAATGCAGAAAAAATGATTAAGAAAAAATAGAATTAGCTTCTTGGATTTTTTCTAAATTCGTAGGGACTTAATCCCGATACTTTTCAGGATTTACATATCTGTCAAAATACGTACATTCTTTAATTACTTCTTTAAAATAATTTGTATTGCGGTATTCATTATTCAAAATAAGGAAACTGTCAAAATATAATTGAGGATATTGTTCTGCATATTGAACTGTTTTTGCCATCATAAAATGAATCTTTGCTTCCAACTCTCTATCTGAGGTGTTTTCAAGTGCAAGCTCATAGTATTTTAATGGAATGTCAACATCAAATTTAGCCATATAATTAAAGAATTTTGAGTTTCTGGATTCATCTACATTGTAATGAAATTGCAATATCTGTTTATACCAACCTTCAGGCCCCAAATTGTACCATACATTTCCAAGCATGTAATAGTAATAAGCAGTGTTTTTATCCTTTTTTAATGCTTTGTTTTCAATCTGAATCATCATCCTAAGCAAATCAGTTTTATTGATTATTACATCTTCAACTTTTAAAAAATTGAATTTTAAATGTGTGTTATCGCATAGGTTTGTATATGACGAGCTAAAATAATGTCTTACAGCACCCGAGAAAATTGCAGCATCATAAAGTGGAAAGCCATCATTCTCATACCCATAGTTTACTTTGGTTTCCGCATTAAAGTATTCTTCCTTAAAATTGTCTGGAAGTTTCTTAAACTCCTTATATGCTTTTTTTAGTTGATTAGTTTGCATATAATAAGTCCCGCGCATTTCATTTAGAAGGTCATCAAGTGCATCAGGAGCTTTCTTTATTAAATGTTTTTCTAATGCATTGGGCTTTTCTTTGTTAAAAAACAGTTCAAATTGCCTGATGTAATTTATGTGCATTAAAGAATACCTGTTCCAGGTAAAATCATAAGCATTTACACAAAGTCCTGCAGCTACTTTGTCTCCAACCGATGTGTAATAATTACTAAAATATTGAAAAATATAGTCATTTATACTGCTATTTGCTTTTAGTGTTTCTGATTTGTTAAATTCCACATAAAACTCATTACACATTTCTAAACTTAATGAATCTTTATTTGATTCCATTCTAGTGATAAAATCAAGGATTTGTGCCTGTTCGTAAAAGTTTGAAGATGAGGATATCGTTTTAAGTAAGATTTGAGCAGTATCAAAATTATTTATAAACAAGTTTGAGTACGATTCTGCTAACACCCATAAGTCATCACGATTGTTTCGTTTGTTATTTACCTGGCTAACAATTTGATTAAACTGTTCCAGTTTGTCAGATTCAAAACCATAGGAATACGGATCATTATATCTTGAGAAACGAACAGCCTCGGCTTTATTTAAGTACCTTAACATTAATACATCCAGATAAACCGAGTTTGGGTCATGATTTGAAATTTGCTCCATTTCAAAAAGCTCTTCACCATTTTTGAAAGCTCGTATAAAATTTAAAACTGTCGGATCTGTCAGTCTCGAGGCTACATTATCCCACATGTTCTGATCATTAATTTTCAGACTTTTAACACATGTCATTCTTCTGTCAGCTAACTTAGTGAATACCGTGATGAAATCAACATTCGCTTCAATGTTTCTATCCAAACCTCTTAATGCCCCGGCTTTTTGCTCCAGTGCACGGTAATATATATAATTTTTGGTTTTTAAATTTTCAACATATTTATTAAAAAAGTCAACAGATTTTTCAAATTGAAAACTATAATGTGCAAGTCTTACTAGCTGGAATCCATATCGAGCCTTTAAGTATTTGTCTTTTTCGTTTTTATATAACTCAATACCTTCTTCAATAATATTAGCAAAAAAATTAGGGTCTTGCGGGAGTTGCTCATCGTAGTATTCACCTTGCTGCCATGAATATTCTTGCTGATATGTGAGGTTCTCACATTTTTTTGCATAAATTAAATATGCAAGTACATTTTCTTTTTTGTGTTTTTTAAGATGTTTATAGACTGTGTTTTTTAATAATAATTTATCATGCAGACTGCTTTCAGAAACACCATTAATTAGGTTTTGTAGTTGTACGCAATCATCAATATCTGATTTGTAAATAAATAAATTAACATCCTCTAAGCTGGGCTTATCATTAAAATAGTGTTGCCAATCAATAGCATTTTCATCAAATCGAATGTCATCATCAACACAAAATGCTTCATAAGGACAATGCAAAAATGGATGCATGGTTTGATTTGCCAGCAAATACTGATTAAAGAAATTATAATAACTATATTTATATTCCCAATCACCTCCACCACATGCAAGAGAATTTATAGAAAATATACCAGAAATAATTAGTAGTAAAAACCTTTTTTTAGTTGCCGTCATAATATATTATTTTTTTATTTCTACTTGACCTTTTGCTAAGCAAAGTCTTTATCTTGATGAGAAGTCTTGTGTTTTTTCTGTTGAGACGCACGGCCGTGCGTCTTTACAATAATCCCTTTTCATTTCAAGAACTACTCACTTTTCGCAATTTTTGTTAAGTCATCTGCACTGTAATTGTCAATAATATTTTCATCAAGATGATAAAAGCATAAGTTAAAATTGTTGTTTTTTGCTTTTTCTGAAATTAATTTTACTAGTTCTACAAGTTTTTCCTGATTAACTTCTTCAACTCTTACTTCATCATTTTTATACAAAAAAGACTGGTTGATATAGTTGTTTTCAGTTACTTTAAATCGGTTTTTTTCAATGTGTTTAAATTTGCTGTGTTCATTTAGTGTTTCTATGCTTAAATTATTTACCAGTTTTACTATATGCTCATCTCTAAATACAACTCCCCAGGAAAATAGAGGTAGGGCAATATCAAAGTCCAATGGATAATCATCAAAGTTGCTTAAATATTTTTTAACTGTTT
>JAOZNO010000772.1 GCA_029933755.1 Bacteroidales bacterium
ACATTTTTAAACTATTATTAAAATCAATTATAGTATATTTACAGGAAGCAAATTACTAAAAAAATTCTTTATGGAAAATTTTGTAGCATATAATCCGGTAAAAGTACATTTTGGAAAAGAAATAGTTGCTAATTTAGGTAAAACAATTAAGGATTATGGTAAAAAAGTCCTTTTGGTATATGGAAAAGGTTCTGTTAAAAAAAATGGTTCGTATAATGATGTAATTCAACAACTTGAAAAATTCGGAATGGAAATTACTGAATTCAGTGGTATAAAAGCAAACCCACGTGTTGATGATGTTCAAAAAGCCATTGATATAGGTATTGATAAAAATATTGAAATGGTAATCGCTTTGGGCGGAGGTAGTGTTATAGACTCTGCGAAAATTATAGCTTTATGTATTCCATCGAACCTTGATCCATGGAAAGTAATGAAAATGAAAGCGTTTACCAGGAGTAGTTTACCTTTGATAACCATATTAACTTTGGCTGCAACCGGAAGTGAAATGAATGCAGCTGCAGTTTTACAAAATAGGGAAACAGGTGAGAAAATAGGCTATTTCAACCCTTTAGCTTATCCCAAACATTCATTTTTGGATCCGGTTTATACTTATTCGGTTTCATCTGAATATACAGCTTTTGGTATAGTTGACCTGATTGCACATGCTTTTGAGTCATTTTTTGTAGATGGTGAGGCAAATTTATCTGACCGTTTTGTA
Source organism: Bacteroidales bacterium (assembly GCA_029933755.1). Taxonomy (GTDB): domain Bacteria; phylum Bacteroidota; class Bacteroidia; order Bacteroidales; family NBLH01; genus NBLH01. The sequence continues at coordinate 719 of JAOZNO010000772.1, forward strand.
CAGTCAGTAATTCTTGAAGCTATGCGCTATGCAATTCCTGTGCTGAAAGAACCGGAAAATTATGACAATAGAGCAAATATTATGTGGGCAGCAACTTGTGCGCTTAATGGAATGACTAGTTATGGAAGAGCAGGAAGTGGTGATTGGGGCGTACACGATATTGGTCACACACTTTCTTTTTTATACGATACACCACATGGTGCCAGTTTATCAATAGCTTATCCTGCATGGTTAAAACTACAAAAGGATAGAATACCTGACCGGATAAAAAGGCTTGCTAAACTTATGTTTAATTCCAATTCCTGTGATGATTTTATTATTAAACTGGAAACTTTTTTCCGACAAATTAATGCACCCGTTCGTTTATCCGAGATCAATATTGATAAATCACAGAAGCAGGAAATTATTAATTTAATGGTGAAAAATAAAGTTAATGGCTATTTCCAAAAACTATCAACAGATGATTTAGAGCAAATTGTGGAATTAATGTATTGAAATCAAGCTTCAAGTTTTGGCTAAGCGAAAATTATGTGAACCCGGGCTTGTCCGAAAGGTGAAAAATGAGAGTCGTCACGATAAGAAACCAAGAAGTAATTCTCTGTATACCTACATGATATAAAGTCAGGGTTTGACTGTGTTTGCAAACTCATACAGAGTTATAACTATGACTATGAGCCAATTAACAAAGTCAAGCTCTGACTATTTTTGAAAATTATGGACTTCATGAACGAGCACTAATTACATGCAAGTCCTGACAGTGGTTCTAAATCCTGTCAGAGGCTAAACTAAAAACAGCTGAACTACAAAAACTACCTTTTAACATAACTAGTCGGAGTGCGACTTTTCCATTAGCTAAAAATACGCATATCATAAAGCACAACATCTAATAAACGGAATTGCGCCCCGACTTTAAAGACAGATTATAGAAAAACACTTCGCTGCATATTTTTTTTTGAAGATAGCGCATTAAACGTCATAGCGAGCAAATTTAAATCAGAGCCAAATTATAATGCAAACATATATACAATTGAGCCCGAAAAAGGGTATTTACATTTAATTTGATTCTGTTCGCGGGCTCTATTAGTTGGGTTATCATGCACAGGGCTTTGCCCTGTGCTAATGATTACACCCACTTCGGGGCTAAAAAAACATTTATTTACGGAATAATCCGTCAGACCGTCCCGAGCGGTCAGACGGGAAACTTACCGCATTTATTTAAGATGTACCCCAATTTTAATAAAGCTAAAATTCTACTTCTTCAGCGTATCAGCTTCAAACTGTAAGGAAACAGAATTGATACAATATCTTAAACCTGTAGGTTTTGGACCATCTTCAAAAACATGCCCCAGATGTGCGTCGCAATGTGCACATCTGGCCTCTACCCTACTCATTCCTATACTATTATCTTTAATCAGAATGATATTTTCATTATCTTTCATGTCGTAAAAGCTAGGCCAACCACAGCCTGAATCAAACTTTGTTCCTGATTCAAATAATTCTTTACCGCAACAAACGCATTTATACACTCCTTTTTCAAAAAAATGATCATATTCACCCGTAAAAGGCCTTTCGGTTCCATTTTGCCGTGTAACACTAAATTGCATCGGTGTTAATACTTTTTTCCATTCTTCATCTGTTTTATTATTTCCAGCTTGATTATTCATTTTTTGTTTTTTATCATTATTTGTTTTCTCTACCAGCTGTGAACATGAATGAGTTCCAAAATTGATTGTAACAGCTAATATAAATAAAAGTTTTAAATACATATTTATAAATTTAATTTTGAGTCTGCTCCGAAAAGTGTAATTTTCTGTATTCAGCCGCTAAGCGGCTTTTCGGAGTGCCGTCAATTTTGGAATAAAATTATACAATTAATAATACTTATATTCGGTTAACCCGCATTATTCCCCGCTACGGCGGGGCAGGCTATGGGTTTTTCTATCCATG
>JAOZNO010000773.1 GCA_029933755.1 Bacteroidales bacterium
TGCCAAGTCCATAAACAATAGATACTGTACTGTTTATGTAATCGGTGTTAACAGTTGGTGAAATTGAAAAATTTCCTACATGAATGTCATAAGCTATTCCTGCCCGTATTCCAAAATATTCATGTGTGGAAGTTTCGCCATGTGTGCTAGTACTATGATCTATTTGTTCAAGCATTGCATATAACGGAACAATACTAAACTTAAGCCCTTTTGCAGGATGTACAAATATTGGAACACCAAGAATAATACCTTGCTCATCTTTTCCTTTTAAATATTCAGCCCCTAATCCGATTCCAAACATATTATGCACATAAGGTAAACGAAATTCATAATCTAAACCCATTGTAAATACAGTTATATCATGTTCCAAAATGCTTGTAGCACCAATAAACAAATTTATATGGTTTTTATGAACCTCATGCTTGCTGTGTACGTTTGTGTGGTCTTTTTCATGTTCCTGGGCAAATAAAGTACTAAAGCTAAAAATTATGGCTCCTATTAACATTAAAAAATGAGTATTTTTCATAATTATAATATTTTATTATTAATAAGTTGATTTAATTTAAACCCGAAATATCATGCTTTACTTAACACTTGTTAAAAACTTCTTCTTAATATTGTTCAAAATCAGAATCAAACTCAGTGGTAGTTCCCAAATTTAAGTCAACACCCTTTGTTTGTTTTATATTAGTTTTTGCTTTAGAATACTTTATGTTTTTCTTTTTTGAGATTTTATAATTTGTTATTTTCGATTTATCATCAATTGTAAAAAATTCAATCGTTTCTTTTAGTAGATCAGCTTGTGCAGCAAGTTCTTCTGCACTCGAAGAAAGCTCTTCAGAAACAGCAGAGTTCTGCTGAGTAACTTTATTCATCTGGTCAATAGAATTTGATATTTGTTCGCTACTTGCAGTTTGTTCAGCAATTGCTGATGTTATTTCAGCAACAAGTACAGATGTCTTTTCAATATTAGGTACAATATCAATCAACATTTTTCCTGCATTTTCGGCGACTAAAACACTATCAGCTGATACTTTATCAATTTCTTCGGCGGCTTTAGCACTTCTTTCTGCCAAATTTTTCACTTCTGTTGCCACTACAGCAAAACCTTTACCTTTTTTGCCAGCCCTGGCAGCTTCAACAGCTGCATTTAATGCAAGCATATTCGTTTGATTGGCAATATCTGAAATGATAGAGATTTTATCAGCAATTATTTTCATTGACTCAACAGTCTCGCTTACAGCTGTACTACCAACTTTTATATCTTGTGCAGCTTTTAGTGCAATTTTTTCTGTTTGTTGCGAGTTTGAAGAGCTTTGCTGCATATTAGCTGTCATTTCCTCCATGGTTGCCGAAACTTCTTCAAGTGAAGCAGCTTGTTCATTTGCTCCTTCTGACATTTCCTGTGATGAAGAACTGGACTCTTCACTGGCCGAGGCAATTTGTTCGGCACCGGCTTGAACATTTCCCATTATGTCTTTAAGCCTTTCTACCATCATATTTAAAGCATCAGATAATTTTCCTATTTCATCTTTCTGATCTACATCAATATTTGCCATTAAATTACCATTCGCAATTTCTTGCGCAAAAACTAACCCTTTATTTAAAGGCCCTATAATTCCGGTAATGATTACCCATGAAATGATAACTCCCAATATCATAGCAATTATAGTAATCAATATGAGTAAAGATATGGTTGAACTTTGTTGTGCTAACATTTTCTCTTTTTGGTCGGCTCTTGCATCTGCACCTGTTTGAACAGCATTACGAGCATTTGTAAGCATGAGATCTTCATCGTGCTTTTGTTCGGCAATATTTCCAAGATATTTGTCAAATTCAGCTTTATAGTTTTTTAAACTTAAGATTGCTGCGTTCCCAAGGGTAATGTTTTTTTGAAGTTTAAAGCTATTGGTTAAATCCTCAACCAGTGCAAGGGTTTGCCTATAATATTCTTCATGAGCATTTATATATTCATTTTCACCCGAAATAATTACCTCTTTTTCATTTTTCCGTATAATTAGAAATAATTTTATTATTTCATGAGCTTTACCAGCCTTTGTAACTTTATCTTTTATTTTTTCTACTGATGCATTTCCGCTACTAAGCATAGCAGATAATTGTAAGTTTTGATCAAGAACGATTAACTCCGCTTCTTTTAAGGTTTTCTGCGCATCAGCTTGCATATCATCCATTAACTTATTTTTTGCTTGCTCTGATGCTACATATTTATCAAAAGCATCTTCATAAAATTTTGTTTTTTCAATAATATCATCCATTTGCTTTTTGTTATAGTCATTATTGAATTTAAGTTTTGTTGCGTTAGCCTGATTAATTATATCAGAAACACTTTTTTTAACTTCTGTAATATACTTCTCATCTTTTCTGATTTCATAGTTTTTTTCAGATTGACGGGTTTCTATCATCATTTTCACAATCCTGTTCACATCATCTGATTTATCAACTCGGTCTGCTACACCTCTAAGTCCATTCCATGCAGTTAATCCAATAATAATAGCAAGCACTACTAATAGTCCGAAGCCAAATACAAGTTTTAGTGATATTTTAATATTTTTCATGATTATAAGTTTTATTAAATGATATAATTAGTTAATTATTAAGAATCAATAGGATTTTTGTTAAACTCAAATCTGCTCTAAAAGCTT
>JAOZNO010000774.1 GCA_029933755.1 Bacteroidales bacterium
GTTTTATAAAATATTGCAAGATAAAAATTAAATTGTTTATCTCAAAAGCATCAAATCCGCCAAAGCAATTGCTGTAACCGACTCAAGCACAACAGGTACACGTAAAGCGATACATGCATCATGCCTGCCTTTTGTTTCTAATATTTCAGGTTTCCCTGTCTGTAAATTTACAGTAGCTTGTGCTAAGCTAATGCTCGAAGTTGGTTTAACAGCAACCTTGAAATATATATTGTTTCCATTAGTTATTCCACCATTAATGCCGCCAGCATAATTGGTTTTTGTTTTGCCCGATTCATCCATTATTTCATCATTATGCTCACTACCAAACATTTGAGCAGCAGAAAAACCAGCACCAAATTCAATACCCTTTATAGCCGGAATAGAAAAAACCAAATGACTTATAATTGACTCAACCGAATCGAAAAAAGGTTCGCCTAAGCCAAGCGGAATATTCTTAGCTGTACAATCAACAATTCCACCAATAGATTCATGTTTTTTTAGAGCCAAATCAATAGCACTTTCAATATTTTCAGAGCCACCTGCCTCAATTAGCTTAGAACTAATATTTATCGGATTAATTATTTTTTTTGCTACCACACCAGCAGCCACTAAAGCCAAAGTTAAACGACCTGAAAAATGCCCACCACCACGATAATCATTAAAGCCTTCGTACTTTTTAAATGCTACAAAATCAGCATGTCCCGGTCGTGGTAAATTTTTTAATTGCGAATAATCTTTTGAACGAACGTTCTCATTTTTAAAAATAATCGTAATTGGTGCTCCAGTTGCTTTATTATTAAAAACACCACTAATAATTTCGGGTAAGTCCTTTTCTTTTCTGGGCGTAGTTCCTTTTGCTCCACTCCTACGGCGAGCAAGATCTGCTAAAAAATCATCTTCTGTTATTTCTATACCAGGTGGGCAACCATCAATAGTAACACCTACTGATTTACCATGAGATTCGCCAAATATGCTTATTTTAAATATTCTTCCAAATGTGTTCACAATATATGTTTATAATGTATTTTTTTCATACTTTTGTTTGATTATATCCCAATTTTTAAATGTTGTTTCGCCGCGTTCAATTCTTTCTAATCGACTTTTAATCATTTTTTTATGCTCATCAGAGAAAATAATTTCATCTTCTTTGATATCCATGATTTCGATATAATCAAATTCCTTCAATAGTTTCAGAAAAAAGGTAATTTTCTGTTGCTCTTTTATACTTATTGTAAGTTCCATTTGCCTATTTTTTAATACATATTTGCTAACAAATTTACGATATTTTTGTACAAAGTACATTATTAGTAATAATATATATTTTTACCATATGTCTTTTTAATATCTAAAATTAAACAAAGCATGATTTGTCTCTACTGGACCATTGCTCCAATATCAGCTAAATCCTCAAAAAATTCAGGCCAGGATTTACCAACGGCTTCACTACCTTCTATAATCATCTCACCATCAGCCTGCAAACCTGTAACAGCCAAAGCCATTGCAATTCGATGATCGTGATGCGAAGATACATGAGCACCTGTAATTTTTCCTCCTTCAACTAACATTTTATCACCGTCCAGTGTAATTTTTGCTCCGATTTTTTCAAACTCAGTTTTTAAAGTTAAAGCCCGGTTACTTTCTTTATGCGTTAGACGATTTACACCATAAATTACGGACTTACCTTTACAATAGACTGCTAATGCTACCAAAGGCGGAAACAAATCAGGTGAATCAGTAGCATCATATTCAAAAGCATTTAATTCTTTTTTAGAAATAAGTAAACTATTATCAAGTCGTTCTACTTTAGCTCCTGCCTTTTCAACCACTTCCACAATTGCCTTATCACCTTGAGCAGAATTTAAATCAATATCCTTAATCATCACGCTACCTGCAATTGCAGCTGCAACAACCAAAAATGCAGCACCACTCCAATCACCTTCTGCCACAACATTTATGGGTTTAAACTCCTGATTAGCAGATATATTAAACTTCTTATAATTATTATGCGAAACTTCTATTCCAAATTTATTTAAAATTTCGATAGTTAAATCAATATAAGGCTTACTTTTTAGATTTGAAACAGATAATACTGAATTGGATTTAGCTAAAGGTAAAGCCATTAGCAGCCCGGTTAATAATTGCGAACTAAATTCACCATCAACATTAACTTTTGTATTTTTATACGGCCCTTTCACAATTAAAGGCAATTTACCATTATTTGAATGTATTTCAACACCAAAATCAGCTAAAGTATCCACAATAAAATCAACCGGACGTTTTAATAACGAGCCTTCACCAGTAATTTTAAATTTATCCTTGTACAAAGCAAGTATTGGTGTAAACATACGTAAACCCAATCCTGATTCTCCTATTAACAGGTTATTTTCAGAATTATTAAATCCACCGGATATAGAAATAAGCCTATCACTAATTTTAACTTCTGCACCTAATGAGCTTACTAATTTTAAAGCAGCCCTGGCATCATCACTAAGGGTTTTATAATGTATAGTTGATTGACCTTTTGCCAAAAATGCTCCTGCAATAAGCCTTTGTAAAGCACTTTTAGAACTTGGTGCGGCAATTTCGCCATTAATTATTGATTTGCTAATTTTTTGTATCACACTTTAATATATTAATATACTTTTAATTTGGGTTTCGTATA
>JAOZNO010000775.1 GCA_029933755.1 Bacteroidales bacterium
GATTTGATAAAACAAAATCCGGCGAACTCTGAGTGCCACCGAATTTTGGGGCAAATACATTTTGACGAGCAGGATTTTGAATTGGCAATGAACTATTTAATTGATGCCTTAAGATGGAATCCCAAAAATACTTCTGCCCTGATTATGATGGGAAATACATTGGTAAAACATAAACGAGACATTGAAACAGCCCTTTTGTATTATAAAAATATTATTGAAGTAAACCCTACGGATTATATAGCATTAAACAATATTGGTACAAATTTAATCCAAACAAGCAATTTTGATAAAGCCGAAGAGTTTTTTAATAAAGCCCTTGAAATTAAACCGGATTATCCAAACCTGTATTTAGGTCTGGCTTTTGTTTATGACAGCCAAAAAGAGCATCGCAAAGTTTTTGAATATTCCGTAAAAGCCCTGCTAAATTGCGATAAATTGGACAGGGTATATCAAACGGCTTTTAATTTTGCCCTAAAAACTGCTAAGGAAATTGTTTCTAATAAGAGTGCGCTTCAAACCGTGAAAGGCTATGCGGCCAAATTGGAAATTGAAAGTGGCAAACAAATAAAATTTGAGGAAGACAGCCGTATAGCGACTTCTGCAAAAATTGAATTTGCCGAAAATTATGACCGTTCATACCATGTGGTCAAATATAAAGCAGACAAACCCGGCTTTGAACATTTAATACTGCATGAACTGATTCATCTTGATTTTGTTACGCAAGCCCGAAAAGAAGAGAAAAATGAACTGTTTGTTGCCCAAAACAGGCATCATGCAAATTTTTCGTCAAAACTGCTTGCGTGGGAAAAGAAAATGCAAAAACACGGGCACACCAAACAATCAATTGACCAAATCATAAAATCGCTTTTTGATGGCATTAACTTACAGGTATACAACACGCCCATCGATTTGTTTATTGAAGATTTTATTTTTGACAATTTTGAAACGCTGTGCCCATACCAGTTCCTATCTTTATTACAATTAGCCGAAGAAGGCATTAAGGCGGTAACGGATAAAAAAGTCAATAAAATTATGCCCAACTGGCTTATTTCTAAATCCAAAATTTACAATGCAATCAATATAAGCCATTTAAAAAGCCTTTTTGGTGTTCAATTAATGGCTAAATTAGATTTAACACCGGCAGAATTAAAGTTGGTTGATAGCTGTTATCAGGAATTCTTGGAATACCGTAAAAACAGGGAGGCAGCTGAAGAATACGAATTGGTTCAAAATTGGGCAGAAGATTTAGAACTAAACTATTACTTTGAATTGGTTTACGAAAAAGAATACCGAAAGCCACTTTCCGTAGATGAGCTGATAAGTGGCGATGGACTGGAACAACTGTTTAACGCAAGCGATACGCTTGAAGATAAAAAGATGAAGGAATTTGTCAGGAAGCACTCTTCCGATGGGATAAACATGGCCGTGCTTATGTACATGATTTCTGCTTTGGAATATTTTAAGGGCAAACCACTAAGCGAAATTAAAAAAATAGCCCTTGAGGCTGCCCAAGTGGGTATTACCGGTATTGACCCTAAAAAAAAGGACGGCTATAAACTACAAAGCATCCCCAACAAAGATTTTTCCGGTTATAGCTTACTTGCTTTTTATTACGTTAGTTGGGCTTTGGCCATTCCCGAAAACCTGAAAGAATTACGAATGCCTTTTGACCGGGAATATGCTATTGCTAAGAAATACAATTTGTAAGAGAAAACAATGAAAATAAAACTTGCAACATGGAATATGGCTCATTGGAGTCATAAAAAACATAGTTTTGAAGCATGGAACTATTTTGTGAACGAATTAGACTGTGATATTCTGCTTTGTCAAGAATCATTTCCTGATTATAAAGTACTGAATAAAGACTCTTTAGTTTGGGATGAAATAGGTGGTACAAGACCATGGGGTTCAGGTGTCTATTCAAAAAAGTATAAGATTAAGTCCCTGCAATTCAACAATAGTTTTACTGGTGCGGTAACTGCAAGTGAAGTTTCTATCTCAGAAGATTTTAGCTTAATCGTAATTTCCTTATATGGTTTGTTTGAAACAATCAATAATATCATTTATGCCACAGCTAATTTTCATCGGATATTATCTGACTTAACAGGGATTTTACAATCCAGCAAAACGAAACACCGAATAATTATTGGTGGGGATTTTAATATAAGTGTTCAAATTGATTTGGATCCAACTTATCCGGATAAAGACAATAAACTTGTTTTTGACAGGCTCGAAAATTTTGGCTTAGTTAATTGTTATGATAATTTTTATACTGATTTTGTGCAAACACACAGGCATTCAAGAAGTAAAAAGCCTTGGCAAAACGACTATTTCTTTATCAGCGAAAGATTAAACAAAAACCTTGTAAACTGTGAAGTGTTGGATAATGAAAAAGTTAGGATGTATAGCGATCACAATCCCGTAATTATTGAACTGGAAGTGTAATTTGAGTTTGACCTACTAAAGTCAGACTTTTGCGTTATGCTTGTCCTCAAAATGGTCGTTTACAACAGCAAACTCATATTCTTTGGACTTTGCAAGCCTTGAATTCAAACTTTTGAATTTATGAACAAGTATTATCTTATAACGCTAAGCTAAAGTTTGTGTCAAATAATGATTATAAACTAAAACCATAATCAGACACTTACTTAATTTTAAAATT
>JAOZNO010000076.1 GCA_029933755.1 Bacteroidales bacterium
CATTGTTTGCAATATTTATTATCATATCACTTTTGCCAAGTCCGGTATCTGCCTCACGGTATATCTTCCCTTTTAGTTCTTGCATTATTGCCGTAATGAAAGTCTCAAAACTATATATTAAAGCAGCTTCTTTTAACGATTTGTAATTGCCGCTTTCATCTTTTTCCATAAAAACCTTAAATCCGCGCCTTTTTACATATTCTTTGTATTTTTCGATTAATATTTCAATTTTAAATTGATTATTTTTTGTAAAATATTCATCGGCAAAAATTGTTCTGCTAATTTGATTTTTTTCACCATTAGTATATGGATAAAATGCATCGTAAACGGCTTTTTTATATATGGGCACCCAAAATGCAACAAATCCGCTTTCATCTTTTTTTAGCAGGCCATTTGTATGTAAGTATTTAATTTCGGGCTTATTAATTTTAAAAGGTATTTTTTCTTCAGTAAAAAGCAGGCGCTCAACAAATTTTCGGTGTTTTTCAGCTTTATTTAAAATATTTGAAATGTTTTTATCAATAACCTGGTTTAAATACCAATCTTCAACTTTTAAATAATCATCATAGCCTATTATATTTTTATCAGGCGAGTCGTCAACAAGTTTTTTTGCAAAACCATTTACCAGCCCCGGTTGATTTGCTGTTATTTGGCAAATTTTATTTTTCACATCCTCTTTAAATAATTGTTTTGTTTCAGTTTCATGCTGTAGCAGAAGTTCATGAACTTCCGCTACAGTAAAATAGGGGACATTCAAATTATCGGCAATATTAAAAGGTGAGGCATTATCGCTGACCACACCTACAATATTTGAAACACCCACAAGGATTACGCTTTTTAAACAATGTTTTTCCCTTGAATGATAGGCATTTCGTATTGAATGTAAAAAATCACCAAAATAATCTTCATTTATTCCTTCAACTTCATCTATAATTAGTACACATTTATCATCCAATGAGTTTTGTATGCATTCAAAAATTCCGGCAATTTCATTTTCATTAGAAAAATCTTTTCCCCATGATTCCCTAAGGTGTCTTGTAAAACTATTTAAAAAACTTTCTAAAGATGCATTTCTATAATTTTCAAAATTAATGTGGGCCACTTTGTAGCCTTCTTTTTCTAATTCTTTTGCAAGTTGCCTGAAATAGGTGCTTTTCCCTGTTTGTCGGGGTGCCCAAATGGTAAAATACCTGCTTTTGTTCACTAAATCTAAACCTTGTTCAATTAAGTTTGTACGCTTAATGGTATAGTGCTCAGCAGCTATATTCGGGCCGGATGTGTTAAAGTATCTCATTTTTAAAACAATTTGCTTTATTTAACAAAGTTAATGAATTTTGATATATTTTTCATTCATCGTCTAATGTTTTTATTGAAAAGGATTAGAATTTGCTTATTCAAATCATCAAATAAACAACACTCGTTAAATAATGACCAATTTTCATCTTCGTCCTCCAAAACAGCAATTTCGTCCTCTCACAAGCCAATTTCGGACATCCATTTCATTTTCTTCGATATTGATTTTCTGATATTATAGCTTTACAGGTAACTGCCGTTAGGCAATAAAATGTAATAAACCTAACTATTATGGAAAACAAAGCAATTTCTATACAAAAAGAAAAAGGCAAAGAAGATAATAGGGCTTTGTCAGTTCTTACACATGATTTTAGAACACCAATAAATGCAATAATCGGATTTTCAGATTTAATTGAAAGTTTGTCAGAAAATTGCCATCAAGACAAAGATTTAGTGAGGTATATTAAAATTATCCGTTATGAAGCCGAATATTTGAATTATTTCATAAACTCACTATCACAGCTAAGTAATACCCTGCAATTAAAAATTACAGATAAAGAGAGTGCGGATATTTTTAAAATATTAAAGAAGGTTAAAAATGAACGTACAAACTTGTAAGTGAGCTATAATAATAGCTGTAAATTATTAATGAATGGATATTGTCAATAATTCTATTTATTTCCTTGTGATTTTTAACTTCTAAAATATTTAACAGTAAACCTTTTCTCAAATAACTGCTTTCATTCCCGTAATTGATATATTTCAAATGCAGTATAGAAAAATATTATCAATATCTTTGCGTTTATTTATTACAAAAACAAGCCATGCTTGTCCTAGCTTTTTAATTAGAGTATGTCTTTAAAGTAAGTGTTTGGTTCAGAATGTTCGTTTTCAAGGCTTGCAAAGTCACAAAAAGCGCAGTTTACTTTTGTAAATGAGCATTTTTTTGACAAGCGTAACGCAGAAAACAGACTTTATGGACAAACACTGATTAAAAGTAATCTTATTGCTGGATAAGTTAAAAAATAAACCTTTGAATAAAAAACTTCATACCGCAAAGTATATTTTTTCTGATGTTTTATCTGCTTCAGTTGTCTGGATACTATTTAGTTTTTTTAGAAAATCCTATATTGAATCAGCAAAATTTGGGTATGCAATTCAATTAAACTTTGATTTGGTATTTTTTGCAAGCATAATTGTAATTGTTTGTTTTTGGATTTTGCTGTATGCTTTTAGTGGATATTATTATGATATTTATCGAAAATCACGAGCTCAGGAATTGTATCAAACCTTTGTGATTTCGATTGTTGGAGTTGTTATTCTCTTTTTTGTATTATTACTTGACGATTTGGTATCTTCTTATACTGATTACTATTATTCATTCTCAACATTATTTTTATTACAGTTTACCCTAACTTATATTCCCAGGGTTGTTATAACTTCAACCACAATAAAAAAAATAAGGAAAAGGCAAATTGGTTTTAATACAATAATCATAGGTAGTAATGGCAAGGCAAGAAATATTTACGAAGAGTTTTTTGAAAGAAATAAGTCTGCTGGCTATAAATTTATTGGTTTTGTTAATGTTAAGCATGAAGTTAGTAACTCGCTTAAGGACACTTTAACACATCTGGGGAGTTTTGATAATGTTCATAGGCTTATAGAAAAGTATGAGATTGAAGAAATTATTATTGCTGTAGAGCTTCATGAGCATTCTGAAATCCAGAGTATAATTGCCTCACTGGAATGTACCAAAGTTAGAGTTAAGATTATTCCCGATTTATTTGAAATTTTAATTGGAAAAATAGAGTTGTCATTAATGGATGGTACGCCTTTATTAAGGGTTTCATCTGAACTAATGCCCGTTTGGGAAAAAAATATTAAAAAGGGTTTTGATATTGCGGTATCTTTCATTTTTATTATTTTAATGCTTCCTGTATATTTGGCTACTGCTATTGCTATCAAAGTTTCTTCACCTGGTTCAATCATATATAAACAGAAACGTATAGGAAAGAATGGTAGAGAATTCAATATCTTCAAATTCAGGTCAATGGTTAAAAATGCTGAAAAAGTAGATCCTGAATTATCGTTTGAAAATGATCCCAGAGTTACTAAATTGGGAATATTTATGAGAAAGACTAGACTTGATGAGATTCCACAGTTTGTGAATGTAATTATTGGAGATATGTCAATTGTAGGTCCACGACCTGAAAGACAGTATTTTATTGATCAGATTGTACAACTGGCTCCTGAATATATGTTACTGCTTAAAGTAAAACCTGGGATTACCTCACTAGGACAGGTAAAGTACGGATATGCCGAGAATCTTGATCAAATGTTACAAAGACTAAAATTCGACATTATCTACATTAAGAATATGTCCTTATACTTTGACTTTAAAATACTTATTAATACTGTTAAAACAGTATTAAAAGGGGATGGGAAATGAATCAGTAAGCAGTATTCAGTAAGCAGAGCATTTGTAGTATAATAAGTAATCTGTAATAGTCAGACAAGCTTTTTCGAAGAATAAGTACAAAAAATGGCTTAATATTTAAATATCCAGGTTTAAACTCACATAAAATAAATAATAATATAAGGTCTATTCATGAAAAAAATTCCTGAATTAATTGATATAAAAGAAGCACATAAAAGGATAAAACCATTTATTCATCAAACTCCTGTTTTGAATTCTTCAAGTATTGATAAAATTACCGGGGCATCTGTTTATTTTAAATGTGAGAATTTTCAAAAAGTAGGAGCATTTAAATTTAGAGGTGCTACAAATGCCGTTTTATTACTTGATGATAAGCTTAGAGAACTGGGCGTTGCTACCCATTCATCGGGTAATCATGCAGCAGCTTTGGCCTTAGCAGCAAAAAACACGGGTATAAAGGCTTATATCGTGATGCCTGAAACAGCTCCATTAATAAAAAAGAAAGCAGTTAAATCGTATGGTGCTGAAATTACATATTGTGCTCCAAATTTGGCAGCAAGAGAATCAACATTGGATGAGCTTGTTAAAAATACCGGGGCAACATTTATTCATCCGTATAATAATAAAGATATTATTTCGGGTCAGGGAACTGCTGCGATAGAGTTGTTGAATGAAATTGCAGATTTGGATATTGTTATGGCACCTGTTGGCGGTGGAGGCCTTTTGAGTGGGACAAGCATAGCTGTTAAGGGACTTAATCCACGAGTTCAGGTTGTTGCAGCTGAACCTAAAAATGCTGACGATGCCTACAGATCCTTTAAACTGGGATATCTTGTTCCTTCAGAAAACCCCAATACAATTGCCGATGGATTGTTAACTTCATTATGTGATCTGACCTTTAAGATTATATCAGAAAAAGTTGATGAAATAGTAACTGTAAGTGAAGAGGCTATTGTGGAGGCCATGCGTATTATTTGGGAACGAATGAAGATTATTATTGAGCCATCATCAGCAGTTCCTTTAGCAGCTGTGCTTGAACATAAAAAGCTGTTTTCTGGGAAAAAACTTGGAATTATCCTTTCAGGTGGTAATGTGGATTTGGATAAACTGCCTTTTTAGAAAAAACGCAAAGGTTATAATACAAAGATAACTTGGCTACATAAAAAAGGTAATCTATTAAAATTTGTACGAATAGCTTACCGAAGGCATTATCGGAAATACACTTTTGCCACTTATACGAACATTTGTTTTAATATTTCCATTCGTTATGGAAGTAGCAGTACCAGAAGTATAATAATAGGGGTTGGCATGATTGTAAACATTGAAAATACTAACATTCCAAGTACGGATACCTTTTTTTTTCTGCTTTCGAAAATTCATTCCGATATCCAAACGGTGATAAGCTTTACCCCTTACTGAATTTTTACCTGAGGATTGATAAATACTCCTATGGTCTGATGCGAAATTTATTTGATCTAATGACATAAAAGGCGCATCAAATTTGGCGTTAGGAAAAGTCATCGCTTCACCGGTTCCATACACCCATGTAACCGAAAAGTCTATTTTTTTGTTGATTTTTAAATTATACACTATACTGATATCGTGGCGCCTATCGTAACGATATGGATAGGCACGTCCTAGATTAATGCTGTGGAATTGGCGCATATTTTTGCTCCAGGTATATGCTAGCCATCCCGTATGCTTACCTATTCTTTTTTGCAGCAAAAATTCGGTACCATAAACTGTTCCTAAGCCTTGGGTTTCAACTTTGTTTTCCCAGTCCGTATTAATTGAATTAAAGGGAATACCTTCTTTGATGTTTATCAAGTCGGTCATTTCTTTATAAAATCCTTCTATACTCAACTCAAACTGTTTGTGTAAAGTAGTGGCAAAGCCGAATGTGTATTGATAGGATTGCGAGGGCGGCACATTCAATGTTGCTGGAAGCCAAAAAGCTACTTTCATACCATTAGATGTTCCACTAAGCAAGTGCAAATATTGTTTCATTATGGTAAAAGAGCTACTTAATTTGTATTTGCCCGCAATAAGGTAATGCAGCAAAATACGTGGTTCCGGACTATAAAAATTAGTATTGCTCACAAAATAATCTGAAAACCGAAAACCGAGGTTCCCACTAAGCCCATTTTTAAAACGGAAGTGGTTTTCTAGGTAAACTGCTGTCTCTGCTGAACCAATTTGTTGATTTATAAATGAAGTATCTGCAAGTATTTGATTAGCCGATTCCTGATAAGTCTCGAATTCGGCAGGTCGGTTAATATGCCAAATACCGGTTAGTCCAAATTTTATATTGTAAAAATCGGCAATATTGTATTCTAAATCTTGTTTTAATGTAAAATCTTGTATGCTGGAATGTTGATTATATTCCATTCTGTAATCATTTTGAGAAGAAGTACTTTCGCCAATCATATTTGTACCAAATCGGTAACGTGAGTATGCAAGAGTGGTATTACTAAAAACGTTGGTGTTGTATAAATGATTCCACCGTATTGCCATCAGGGAATTTCCCCAACGATTTTTAAATTTTGATTTTGTTTCTGTATCCTTATCGTTTATATATGAACTGAAAACATCGTCGCCTGTATAGGTGCTAAAAAACAGGTGGTTTTTTTGGTTTATTTCATGGTTTATTTTAAGGTTTAAATCATAGAAAGTATAACCAAACATTTGCCCGGATGATAAAAACGATACCGGTTTTAGTAATAAATCATACATAAACCGTCTAACTGAAAACATGTACGAAGACTTCCCTTTTTTTAAAGGCCCTTGAAGTAATAGTTTTGTCGATATTAAACCAATAGTGAAAGCACTTTCTCTTTTTTGATTGTTGCCATCTTTCATTCGAATATCAACAACCGATGACAAACGGTTTCCATATTGTGCCGGAAATCCGCCTTTTATCAGTTTAGAGCTTTTAATTGCATCACTGTTGAAAATACCCACAAAACCTCCCAGATGGGTTATGTTATATAAAGGTACATCATCTAGAAGCACAAGGTTTTGATCGGGCGAACCGCCCCGCACATATAAACTGCTGTTCCCTTCGGAACCCGATTGAACCCCGGGCATAAATTGGTAAGCTTTAAAGATGTCGCGCTCACCTCCTATGGCAGGTAAAATTTCTAAATCTTTAGATGAAATGCTCAAAGTACTTATTTCATTACGTTTCTCTATATTAAGTATTTGAGCAGTTACATTTACTTCCGATAAGGTTTTGCCTTTGTTTAAAACTATATCCAAAAGCGTGTCGCCGGTAATCTTTATCGTTTTAGTAGCATAACCTATATAGGAAATTTTTACTACTGACGAAATGCCACTTTGTTTATTTAAGGACAAATTAAAATATCCAAAAGCATTACTGCTTGTACCTATTTTGCTTTTTTCGTTCCAAATATGGGCGCCGATTAGTTTTTCACGGCTTAAAGAATCTGAAATGTATCCGCTTATTATTATGTTCTGTGCCCGTAATGTAAGTGTGAATAATAACAACAATAGTGGAATAATTATTTTAGAAAATTTCATATTTGCTATTTATTCCTGAGTGGCTGGCTTATATCAACCGAATCTAAAGAAAAAGTTTTAAAAAGACCATAACCGTTTTTGATATTTGAGTGGACATTTATATATTCTAAATCGCCAAAGAAAAAGCTAGGGGTTTGCGCCCTTTGGTTTTTTAAAAAAGTTTTTACGTAGTTATAGTAATCTTCCGTTATATTTGACAGGTAAAGTTTAACGCCCACAAATGCTTCGTCTTCATTCAAATAGGGGGCATAAATATTTATGTTTAAGTTTAATGAAAGCCCATTAAATAGTGCATCTGAAAACAGCAAACTTTGATAGTCATAATAATTAGACATATCTTCTTCATTGCCAACTAATGGTGAGCTGCTTGTTGTTGTTAAATAAGCGTTTTTATTTTCAGTATACTCAATATAGTTGTAATCGGCAGTTATTGCATAATAATTTTTAAACCTTATATCATCGGCAAAATATACATTAAAAACTCTTTGGTTATCAAAGGTTCTTTTTACAAATAGTATCGAATCTATTTTAATTTTATTGGGGATTATACTCTCGGCACTAATTTCAATAGATTGCCAATTAAAGCTTATTTTCAAATTATCTTGTGTTTTGGGCAAATAGCTTGAATAATAGTGCTTGTTTCTGTAAGTTAGAATTTCCTGAAAATTACCATTTACGAACAAGGATATATCGGTTACTATATTTTGATCAAGTGTATCAGTATATTCCAGCAAAGGGTAACTTTTATATACGATTAAATCAACAGGTTTATCAGTCTGTGCCATTCCAAATACTACGGGACGAATATCTGTTGGCGGCAAATCCAATCTTATATCTTTATCACAAGATAAATTTATAATTAACAGGAGAGGCAAAAAGCCTTTGGATAAGTTTTTAACCATACAGCTTGTTTAAAAATGAATATTAAAACGGTAAGTAGGGGTAAATCGCCAGCTGTCAAATAACATTGGTTCAGTTGACATTTTTAGCATCAAATCGAAACTCAATTTGTTTTTTGCAAAAGGTATACGTACACCGGGAGCAACAAATAAATAAAACTGTGTATAAGTTGCATCCTGAGTATAATATGGAAAGTTATTGCTATACTCTTCTATATACTCTTTAAAATCCCAATAGGCATACCAAGCCGAACCATCCAATTCTGCAAACCACAAAAGTTTACCAGTTTTTGCAATATTATAGCGCATAAGTAAAGAAAATCCGGTTTTTTTGTTGTTATACGAAGGGTTATCGTAAGTATTTCCCACTAGTTCAAAACCCAATGTGAAATGCTTGCCAAAATCAACAGAATACCTTAAGGCAGCTGCCCAACCATAATCATCGGCACTTTTGGCATATGGGTTTATCTGTAGGCCTAAAGTTTTTGGTCTTTTAAAGTCTTGCTTATTGTCAGTTTGTGCAATTACCGGCAAACTAATAAGCATGACGATTATAAAAGCTATATTTTTTTTCATTTTTTAATGTTTTTTTATTTTTTGTGCTAAAATATTTCAAAAAAAGTTTTGCAAAATTAAAAAAGCAAAGAGGTTTATTTAGCCTGAATAATTTATGTGTTAGTTTTTAGTATTTTTCTTATGATATATTAAGTTACTAAATTACAAGTAATTAAAGGTGAGGTTTATAGATTTATGAATTAATCAGGTTAGTAAATAAAAATACAGCGCAAAACTAATAACAACATATGATGATTTTACCCCCCCCCGCATGTTAAATAACACGTCTTGCTAAAATTGTTTGGCGGGCTAAATTAGAGGATTTTAAGCAACTGGCACTTAAAAAGCAGGTCTGAATATTGATATTTTAATAATTAAATATGTTGATATCTTTTTAATCAATAGTTTGAAAAACACTCTCAATTGGGTAATGATCTGAAAGTTCTACTTTTAACCTTTTAAAATTAAATGATTTCAATGATGGCGAATGAAGAATGTAATCAATTCTGAAAGTAGAATATTTATGAATATAGGTGCTTGAAATACCATTTCCTGATTCTTTGAAAGCATCTTTAAGCTTTCTGGTTATCCGGTTGTAAGAATAAGAGAATGGAGGATCGTTAAAATCACCACAAACAATAACCGGATATGGAGATTTATCAACGTGTGCAGAAATTATATCAACTTGTCGAGAACGTTTTATGTAGCCCGTTCTTAGTTTTTTTAAGATACTGGTGTATTTAATTACATCAACAACAGTGTCTTTATTTATATTGTCAATAGTCTGATAATCATTGTGTCCCAAATGAATTGATTCTAAATGCAGATTATATACCCTAATGGTGTCTTTGTCAATTTTCAAATCAGTATAAATACAAAAATTCTCATAGTCTTCAAGCTGTACAATCCCTTTTTTTATAATAGGATAACTTGTAAAAGTAGCAATACCATGATGGTATATTTTATTTTTACTTTTAGCAAAAGAAATATGTGCATATTTGAGTATAGAGGAGTTTAATAATGTGTCTTTGGCATTTTTACCAGCTGTATTATTCGAGTAAAACTCTTGCAAACAAACAATATTTGATTTACTATTTTTTATATAATTATAGGTTTTAGTTGTTCTTGTTTTTTCTGAAGACCAGTTCCATAAATTAAAAATTCGCACATTATAAGATAAAACTTTTACCTGCTGTTCATTTTTTTCAAATGCTTTTTTATTAAAACTAAGTTGGAAAAAACTGCTTAAGAAACTCCATCCTAAAAGAACTGTTAATGTAGAAAGTAAAAAGAATTTATTTCTTTTAAGAAGCCAGTAAACAATAAAAAGTATATTAATGATTAATAAAAAAGGATATATTAGTCCGAAAAAAGCAAAAAAGGAAAAGTCTGCCGGGCTTATATATGCTGATAAGTATGCAAATATTAGAAAAAGTGCAGTAATTACATTAAGAATAATTAGTATTTTTCTTATAAAATTAGCCAAGCGTTTTTAGTTTATGGTTCTTAAAAAAACTTCGGGTTTAAGAATTTACGAGTACAAATTTATCATTAAATTCTTTAGGTTCAGTGAAAGGTAA
>JAOZNO010000776.1 GCA_029933755.1 Bacteroidales bacterium
ATCACAATATTTTTATAAAAATAATGAATTATTCTATGCTTATTTTAAGACTTCAAGCTCAGATATGATGGACGAAGAAGGGATAAGAATATTTATAACTGATGAGCAAAAATATTATTTTGTTAATAGTAAATGTAAAATGTTTTTATTTTCTAATTCTGAAAATAAAAAAGAATATCCGGAATACGAATCCATAGGAAGTGATGTTCTTAAAATAAGCAAGGAGCACCTGCAAAGGACAGAAGCAAACAAATGGGATGAATATTAAGCACTAAGTGGTATTTATAATATTGCTTACGCAATTCAGCAACAGCCTGTTAATATTGAAGTTATATAAGACTAAGGCTTAAGTTTAGATATTCTGGGATTCCTTAACTGTTTAATAATGTGTTTTTTGTACAATGGTGATATGTTTATTTGGTTATTCGGTGATAATAAAATCACCAAATAAACGGATAAACAAATAATCAGAATATTATAAGATCAAAAAAACACAGAACATCTGAACCATAGCCAAGATAAATATACAATTAATCTTGTCAGAGTACTTAATTTTAAGATTAATGATGTTTCACAGCTAAATTTTAAACAACTTAATTTAAATCTAAATAAATGAAAAAAAACATGAATTTAAAGCTATTTATTACAGTATTTACTTTTTCCTTAATAAGCGTATCTTGTACAAATTCAGGAAATACTGAAAATAACACAGAAGATCCAAATATTAGTAGCAATTCAGAAGATCTTGAAGAGGTCTTACCGAATCCTGATTATGACTTTGATAATTGTCCTAAAGCCTGGAGTCTTGAGGAAATAAAGGCAGCACCTGATAGTTTTTGCACGCTTGCTTTATTAGGAGATGCACAAAAGCTTACTGAATTTCCTGAGATATTAAGTAATATGCCATATTTAAGAAGTATAGATGCCAGCAGGAATAGGATTAAACATATTCCAAAATTTCTTTCAAAACTTAGAGAGTTAGATTTAAGTACTAATATGCTGGATAAATGTCCATCAGGATTAGAAAACTTAAAAAATCTAATTATTCTTAAATTAAGTAATAATTCTATAAAAGAAATAGACGAGCATATTTTTGAGATGAAAAATCTTGAAGAACTTTGGATATCTGATAATTCATTAAATAAAATACCCGTTCAGCTTTGCTCGTTAACAAAAATGAGAGTTTTATCTTTTAGTGGGAATAATTTAACCACTATTCCTGCTAAAATTGGACTACTGACAAATCTTGAAGAGCTTTATTTAAACGATCAGAAAATAGAATCCTTACCAAATGAGTTGGGTAATTTAAAGAAACTAAACACATTATATATTGGATCGGACTACAGTGGAGGAAGTAAAAATAATACATTTACTATTATTCCGGCTTGTATATTTGAACTCAAAGCCTTAAAAAGTTTAAGTTTGAGCTACGGAAAAATAAATGAAATATCATCGGATATTAAAGAACTTAGCAATTTAGAAGAATTGTATCTATCTGGTAATAAATTAAGTAGTCTTCCTGAGGAAATAAAAAGCCTTAAAAAATTAAAGAATTTATACCTGGGTGAAAATAATTTTAGTAAGGACGAAGAGAATAAAATTAGGTCGTGGTTTGGTGATGATGTATATATTGAATTTGAAGTAGAATATGCAGATTAAGCACAAGTTAAATATAAAATTATAGATACATGAAGAGATTAGGATTATATCGATTTTTGCAAATTGCAATAATTGTGGCAATGTTTTTTACTATGTCATGTTCTGGTACGACAAATGATAATGCTGAAAACACTGAAACGGCACAGGAAGTAGAAAATACTTCAATAGAAACAGAAGAGGTTTTGTGGGATAAAACAAAAAGTAAAAATAGCTATTTGGGATACCTGAGTTTTTTAGAAAAATACCCAAACGACACCGAAGCATTAAAAAAGATATTTAAAACTGATGAATTTAAGACTAAATATGGTAATTTCTTAAATTTCTTCAATAATTTAAAGTCTTTTAAAAATGATTACAATGGATATTTTGCCAATTTTTCTAAAAAATCGTGCATAATGAATAACGAAAGTGTAAATTTTCCATATACCGAAAATCATTTTAATAAATATCAACACAAGCAATTATGCTCTGAAGCGGAAATTACGGAGTTTCCAGGTTTGGATTCTTACGATGTTTTTATTGACATTAACGACAAAGGAATATTGTGGAGACATCAATTTGTTGGAGCCGGAGCTTCTGTAATGGTATATATTGAGTGGGAATTTGAAAATAAGATACTGGTAATCACAAAATCAGAAATAGAAATAGATTATTTCAATGAAAGCGAAGAAGCATATGTAGAAATTTCAGAAGAAAGTTCTGATTGTAAGCGTGAATATGAACCTGGAGTTGCTGATGCCAGAGGTGAATATAAGAACTCAGGACTTAATGCATCATGGGCAATTTATTTTACCGGAGAAGAATTTGTTGCTTTATATACAAAAGATGGAAAACAAGATAGTGAAATAATTATTGATAAACTTGAGAAAATTTCAGACTGCGAATACAGTATTTTAATGAAAGGAATTCAAGGCGAACATGCTCCAAAATGGAAATTAAGATATAACATTGAAAAAAAGTTCTACGACTTAATTACCCTTACTTATGATGAAGAACTTGA
>JAOZNO010000077.1 GCA_029933755.1 Bacteroidales bacterium
AACAGATCTACTAATAAAAATTTGTTGTTGCATAATCTACATTCAATTATATTAAATATTCAAATATAAAACTATTTCATTTAAATTTCACACATTTTGCTAAGAATTTACTAAAATTGCAGTTTTATTTAATTAACTAAAATTGCATAAGTTAACAGATTATTATTCAGATCACCCTCATAGTGAAAAAACTTGCCAGATTATAGCATCTCAGGCTTTGCAAAAAATTCACATGAAAGGCTTGTTAGGTTCAGCAGGCTCACTTTTCTGCAATTCGGTTGTTGAAAATTCAAAAACAACGCATTTTATAATACTTCCGGATAAGGAAGATGCTGGTTTTTTCTTTAATGATTTAGAGAATCTACGACCTGAAAATACTGTTTTTTTTCTACCTTCTTCTTATAAGAGAGATTTATTAAGCCTGTCAAACCTTAAAAAAGTAGAAGAAAATATTATTTCCAGAACAAAAACTATTGAGTGTTTAAATGAAGGAAGCCCTGTTACTATAGTAACATACCCGGAAGCATTGGTAGAAAAAGAAGCCTCAAGCAAAACTCACCAGGAACAAAGTTTTTTAATTAGTATTGGCGACAAACTAGATATTGATTTTATTAAGGAATTCTTATTTGAATATGGGTTCACCCAAAAAGACTTTGTTTTTTCACCCGGTGAGTTTTCTGTAAGAGGTAGTATCATAGATGTTTTTTCCTACTCAAGTGAAAGGCCTTTCCGTATTGATTTCTTTGGCGCGGAGGTAGAATCCATTAGAACCTTTGATATCATTAAACAATTATCAATAAAAAAACTCCAAAAGATAAACATTCATCCAGATGTTAATAAATTATCTGAAAATATAGAAAAACAGTCCATTTTTGATCACCTGAGAAGCAATTCCGTTGTCTGGATAAAAGATTTATCATACACAATTGACAAAATCAACCAAATTAGCAACAAAATAAAAAATTTTGAACCTTCAAATAATGATGAAGATACAATTATTTTGTCAGAAAATGATTTTATTTCGGGACAGATGCTTCAGGATGAGTTGCAAAAATTTCAAATTATTGAATTTGGACAGCAAGCATTCTACAAACCCGAGCATTCACTATCATTTAATATAAGCAAACAGTCTGAATTTAATAAAAATTTCAGATTATTGGCTGAGGATATGAATAAATGGGAGACAGAAAACTACCAAAACTATATTCTATCTGATCAGGAAAAACAGATTGAGCGAATTCAATCAATTTTAGGCTCAGAAGAAAGTCCGTTCAATCCAGAATTCACGGCGGTTACTCCTACGCTACATCAAGGTTTTATTGACCATGATTTACAAATAAGCTGCTATACTGACCATCAGATTTTTCAGAGGTATCACAGGATGAAACTGAAAAGCCAGAAAATGGTAGAAACAAAGGGAGCAATTTCAATTAGAGAAATTAGTCAGTTAAAACCCGGAGACTATGTTGTTCATATAGATCATGGTATTGGTAAATTCAGCGGATTGCAATCAATTGATGTGAATGGTAAAAAACAAGAAACAATCAGGATTACCTATAAAGATAATGACACACTGTTTGTTAGTATCCATTCTTTACATAAAATTTCAAAATATAAAGGAAGTGAAGGATCTCCTCCAAGAATTTACAAACTTGGTTCTGGAGCATGGCAAAAAATAAAACAGAAGACTAAAAGCAAAGTTAAGGACATTGCAAAAGAGCTAATTTCATTGTATGCCAAGCGTAAAGAAGAGAAAGGTTTTGAGTTTTCAGCAGATAGTTATTTGCAGGAAGCGCTTGAAGCCTCATTTATTTATGAAGACACACCCGATCAATATAAAGCATCACAAGCTACCAAAGCTGACATGGAATCGTCAATACCCATGGACAGGCTGGTTTGTGGTGATGTTGGGTTTGGAAAAACAGAGATTGCAATCAGGGCAGCATTTAAGGCTGTAACTGATGGAAAACAAGTTGCGATATTAGTTCCTACAACTATTTTGGCATTACAACATTATCAAACATTTAAAAACCGATTAAAAGAATTCCCTTGTAATGTTGAATATATTAGCCGTTTAAAAAGCACCAAAGAACAAAAGAGAATTTATGCTGAATTATCAGCAGGTAAAGTGGATATTTTAATAGGTACACATAAAATTGTGGGTAAGGATATTAAATTTAAAGATTTAGGATTGCTAATTGTTGATGAAGAACAAAAATTTGGTGTTGCCATTAAAGAAAAGTTAAAACAACTAAAGCTAAATGTCGATACCTTAACATTAACTGCTACACCAATACCCAGAACACTTCAGTTTTCATTGATGGGTGCACGTGATTTATCAATAATAAACACACCACCGCCAAACCGATACCCTATAATGACCGAGCTACATTCTTTTAACGAAGAAATAATTAAAGAAGCGCTTCAAAATGAGATACAAAGAAATGGACAGGTTTTTTTCATACATAACCGTGTACAGAACATTGTAGAAATTCAAGCATTAATTAAAAGGCTTTGCCCGGATATTAGAACAGTGGTTGGGCACGGTCAAATGAAAGGCAATGAGCTTGAAAAAGTAATGCTTGATTTTATAAATCATGAATATGATGTACTTATTGCAACAACCATAATTGAATCAGGTTTGGATATACCCAATACCAATACCATAATCATTAATAATGCGCAAAATTTTGGCTTAAGTGATTTGCACCAACTTCGTGGAAGAGTTGGGAGGTCAAACAAAAAAGCATATTGTTATTTATTGGCTCCTCCCCTAACCGTCTTAACACCTGAAGCAAGAAAAAGACTAATAGCCATTGAAGAATATTCGGATTTGGGAAGTGGTTTTAATATTTCACTTCAGGATTTAGATATTCGTGGTGCAGGAAATCTCCTTGGAGGTGAACAAAGTGGCTTTATTGCAGATATAGGTTTTGAAACCTACCAGCAAATTTTAAATGAAGCCCTATTTGAGTTACGTGAAGAAGAAGGTATTGAGCATCAACCAACTGTAACACAAGAATTAAGAAAAGACCACAACACTTCTTTTGTTTTTGATTGTCAGATTGATACGGATTTAGAAGTATTATTTCCAAATCACTATATTGTAAATACACCTGAACGTATAAGGCTTTACCGTGAACTTGACAGTATTAAAAATGAAGAAGCTTTAGAGAATTTCAGAAATATGCTGATTGACAGGTTCGGTGAAATTCCGGATGAAAGCAAGGAGTTACTAACTGTAGTAGAACTAAGATGGCTAGCAATGAATTTAGGAATGACAAAGGTAATTATAAAAAACACTAAAATGATTTGTTATTTTGTTTCTGATAAATCAACAATCTTTTTTAACTCTTCAACTTTTGCAGGAATTCTAAATTTTGCAAATACAAATCCTAAAATTTGCAGTTTACAACAAAAACAAGGAAAGCCATCAATACACATTGAGAAAATTAATTCGATAAAACAAGCTTTTGAATTACTTAAGAAGATGAGTTACTTCGACTTTACTTCGACTCCGCTCAGTAACCACGCTCAGTAACCACGCTCAGCAATCGAAACTGGGATGTAAGAAATATATTTTGACATACTATTCAATAATTAATAAAAAATGAACGGATCAAAAGAGTTATACGATATTTTAGAAGAACTAGAAATAAAATTCGAGTACAACGAACACCCGGCAGCACCTACCATAGAAATTGCAAAACAATACTGGAAAGATTTAGATGCTGTACATTGTAAAAATCTCTTTTTCAGAAATCATAAGGGCAATAGACATTACCTTGTAGTATTTGACCATAGGCAAAACCTTTCCATAAAAGCATTGGAACAAAAACTCAAACAAGGAAAACTGAGTTTTGCATCGGAAAAGCGGATGGAGAAATATCTAGGTCTAAAACCAGGCTCAGTATCTCCTTTAGGACTAATTAATGATAAAGAAAAGCATGTTACTGTATTCTTTGACAAAAACTTAAAAGAAGCAAAAAATATAAGTTTTCACCCTTGCATAAATACTGCTTCGCTGGTTATAAAGTTTGATGATTTTATGCGATTTATGGATTGGACAGGTAATAAGTTTGAGTTTTTGGATTTATATTAATGAAAACCAATACTAATAATCCTAACTGAAAGCTTATCTGGTTAATTATTCAGGCAAAAATACTTATCAAATAAAAAGACACTGGTTATTGCATTCACACATTTAACCAGCTATTATACAGCCGATTATCAGCCACATTTAAAAGTAGCACTACAATTACCAGACAACAAACATACAAATCATCACAGCTCAGTTACGATAATTAACAGCTTTTTGCTTTGGATGTTTTATACTATTGATTTTTTTTTATCTTTGCAGCTCAATTTTTGAGACATAATATATAAGGTATAAAACAAATGGCAACATTAGAAAATATTAGAAAAAGAGGCCCCTTAGTGGCAGTTATTATCGGATTCGCATTACTAGCGTTTATTTTAGGAGATCTTTTAAATTCAGGAAGCAATCTGTTTGGAGGAGACCAATTTAGAATAGCAGAAATAGACGATGTAACTATTGATTACCGGGAGTATGAACAAAGAGTACTTGAAGCAACAGAAGGGTTTAAACAACAGTACGGATTACGTTCTGTTGATGACAGACAAAAAGAAGAAATTAAGCGTCAGGTTTGGGAAGAACTTGTTGATGGAATTATTCTTGGTGCTCAATTTGAAGAAATTGGGTTAAAAGTAGAATCGGAAGAACTTTTTGATCTTGTTCAAGGTAGAAATATTGACCCAATGATTAGACAAATTCCTGCTTTCATGAATCAAGCAACGGGTATGTTCGACCCATCTATGGTTGTTTATTTCCTTAAAAACATGCAGAAGGATGAAACCGGAAGAAGTAAAGTACAATGGTTGGATCTTGAAAGAAGGATAAAGCAAAAGCGCTTAAACAATAAATACCTTAACCTAATATTAAAAGGTATGTATATTACAAAAAGCCAGGCTGAAACTTCATATAAAGAACGAAACTATACTGTTGACTTCAACTATGTATCAAAAAAATACAGTGAAGTTTCAGATAGTAGCATTGTTATTAGCGATAGTGATATAAAAAATTATTACAACAAACATAAAGATGATTTTGAGCAAGATGCTTCAAGAGACATTGCCTACGTAACCTTCGACATTGTACCATCAGCAAAAGACAGTGCCTACACTTTAGAATGGATTCAGAAGTCAATCGAAGACTTTAAATCAGTTGAAGATAATAAACAGTTTGTTAATTTTAATTCGGATGTACCTTTTACTGAAAAGCATTACAAAAAAGGTGAGCATTTGAATTATGAGCTAGACAGCTTAATGTTTAGTGCAGAAATAAATGATATTGTTGGTCCTTATTATGAAGAAGGTTCTTACAAATTAGCAAAAATTATTAAAATTAAGGAAATGCCTGACTCTATTAGGGCAAAGCATATTTTAATACAACCTGATGGTAAAGTAATTGTAGATATTGCTAAGGCGAAAATAGTTGCCGATAGTTTAATCAATGAGCTTAACAATGGTGCTGATTTTGCAGAAATACTTAAAACATATTCAAAAGATCAGGCAACAATTGACAGTGTAGGTAAACTTGGTTGGTTTGCTGAAACACAACAAGCCTTTCCTTTTACCATTTTCCCATATAAAGAGTTAGTATCTGAAAAAAATAACAATTTTAAAGCTATAGAAACGAATTACGGAGTACATATAATTGCAAAAACTGGTCAGGGTGAATTATTTAACAAAGTTCAAATTGCAGTTTTAGAGCGAAAAGTAGTTCCAAGTTCAGAAACCTACCAGTTTATATATTCTGTAGCAAGTAAATTTTCAGGAGAAAATAGAGATTTGAAAAGTTTTGAATCGTCAATTGAGAAGGAAGGATTCATGAAGAAAATTGCACCTGGTATTACAGAAAGTGAAACTGTTATTGCAGGATTACAGTCTCCTCGTGAAATGATTCGTTGGGCATTTAAAGCTGAAAACAATGAAGTTTCACAAGTTTTTGAATTTGGAAACAGGTATGTGGTTGGTGTATTAACCACGATTAGAGAAGAAGGTATTGCTGACGTGAATCAAGTTAAAGAAGAGATTAAATTTAATGTATCGAAAGAGAAAAAATCGGAGTATTTAATGACAGAAATATCCCAATTGGTATCAGGTGATTTAAGAGGTATCGCAAGTAAATTAAACACCAATGTAGAAGAAGTAAGAAATGTTAGTTTTAGTTCTTTTCAAGTTCAGGGCTTAGGTTTTGAACCTTCGGTTGTTGCTGAAGCGGTTAGTGCTGAAAAAAACAAAGTTACCGGCCCTATTAAAGGTGAAAATGGTGTATTTATTATTGAAGTAAGTGTTATTACGCCAGCAATGGAAATTGTAGAAGCTACTTTAAAACCTGAAATAGCTAAACTTTCTGGCGATTTAAGAAACAGAGCAATTTACCAGGTAATTAATGCACTTAAAGAAAGTACTGAGATTATAGACGAACGATCTAAATTCTATTAATGAAACCTCTAAAAATGCGAATTTTTTCACACATTCTTAAATAATTTTATTTGTGTTCAAGATATAGTTCTTCGTTGTTTCAAAATTTCAAAATCCTCATTTACAAAAGTAAACTGTAGTTTTGAAACTTCTTACGCCTCGAACTTCACTATTTTTAGAGATTCATTCGAGACATAAACTCATAGAAAAAGCTACTCAATTTTGGGTAGCTTTTTGTTTATCCAGCTTTTGACAAATAATATTCAACAAAATCACACCATATTCTATCTCCAATTATACAATTCTATTCCGCCTTTGTTCATTTTCTTCAGATACCCACCGTAATAAGAATTTATATATTGAAATAAGCTTTTTGTTTTTGATAAATCTGTATTTTCAAAAATCTTCCACATGCATTCATCCATTTTTTCTGAAAACGAAGGAATATCGTCCTTATCAACAAATGTAATACTAAGAGTTTCAGTTTGAATTTCTCTAATATTACTTGAAATTATTTCATTTCCATTAATATCCTTTAATGTAATATATAGTACCAGTTTTTTAAAAGTTTCAATATCCAGGGGTTCCCAATCATCAAGCACTACAAACTCAAAACACAAAGCACCAATACTAAAAGTTCTACTTTCAAGCATATCATATAAACGATCATCGTAAGTTTCCTTTTTATGATTTTCAAGTACAAAATTTATAATTTGTTTCAATGTCCATTCTTCTTGTTCAAGTAAATCAAAAGCAATTTTTATATTAGCTTGCATTTCTGTACGATAAAGACTGCTAACTTTTTCAATATCGAACTTATTTTTCAGCATATTGATAAATTATTTTAAAAACTACTCTTTTAGGAAAGCATCCCATAATATTTCAACAGGATGTGCAGCATCTCTACCTGTTCCATCCTTAATCTGATGACGACAACTAGTACCCGGAGCCGAGATTAAAGTATCTTTTTTGGCAGTTCGAACAGCTGGGAATAAGACCAACTCACCTACTTTCATTGATAAATCATAATGTTCTTTTTCATAACCGAAAGAACCGGCCATACCGCAACAGCCAGAAGGAATTTCCTCAACAGTATAATTTTCAGGAAAGGACAGTACATATTTAGTAGATTCAGTAGATGCCACTGCTTTCTGCTGACAATGCCCATGCAGTTTTATTTCTTTTGTTTCCGTAGTGAAAATATCCTTTTTAATATTTCCTGCTTTCATTTCATTTGCCAGAAATTCATCAATCATAAAAGTGTTTTTTGCCATTTTTCTGGAAACAGAGTAATTAGCTTCCTTTTCCGTATAAAAATCAGGGTATTCGTCTCTGAAAGTTAATATCGTTGAAGGTTCAATCCCAATTAAAGGTGATTCATCACTAATATATTTTTTAAGCAATTCAATATTTTCACTTGCTATTTTTTTTGCTTTTCGGACTAAACCTTTTGAAAGATATGTACGTCCACTGTCAACATGTTTTGGAATTATTACTTTATAGCCTAATTTTTCAAGTAGAAGAATTGCTTTTATACCAATATCAGCGTCATTATAATTAGTAAATTCATCAGCAAAAAGGTAAACTGTTTTTTTTGCATTTCCATTCTTAAACCCATTTTTTTTATAATATTTTCTTAAAGTAGTTTTTGAAAGCAATGGCATTCTCCTTTTTGGTTCAAAACCAATCATTTTCATTGATATACCCGAAAACCATTTGTTTGATAAAAAGAAATTACTTATCGCAGGCATTATAGACAGCAACATATTAATTTTTGAAATATTTGCCACCAAATTACTTCGCAAAGGAACTCCTTTCACATCATAATAATGTTGTAAAAATTCGGCTTTTAACTTTGTCATATCCACACCTGAAGGACATTCAGATTTACAAGCTTTGCAGGATAAACACAAATCAAGAATTTCATACAAATCTGTATTTTCAAAAGGATTTTTATTGGCAGGATTGTTTAAAACATCACGCAACATATTTGCTCTTGCCCGGGTTGTGTTTTTTTCATCTCGACTTGCCTGGTAGGATGGGCACATTGTACCACCCATTAGATGACTTTTTCTACAATCACCTGAACCATTACAATTTTCAGCAGCTCTTACATAACCCTCTGTTTTTGAAAAATTAAAAACTGTTTTCACGTTACGAGTCTGCTGTTCAGGCAGATATCGCAAAAACGTATTCATTTTTGGTGTTTCTGTAATTTTATCGGGATTAAAAACATGTTTAGGATCCCAGGTATTTTTTAAATCCTTAAGCAAGTTGTAATTATGTTCACCTAACATTAGTGGGATAAACTCACCGCGTAAACGACCATCACCATGCTCACCGCTTAATGATCCATTGTATTTTTTAACCAATTTAGCCGTTTTAAGTGCAACCGTATGATAAAGCTCTACATCTTTTGTTTTTTTCAGATTTAAAACTGGTCGTAAATGTAATTCACCGCTTCCTGCATGGGCATAATAAACACAATCCAAACTATGCTCTTCTAAAATTTTATCAAATTCTTCAATGTAATCCGGTAAATCTTCAACTTTCACAGCTGTATCTTCAATAAAACCAATGGGTTTGGCATCACCCGGAATATTTGACAAAACACCTAAGCCAGCTTTACGTAGCGTCCAGACTTTATCTACATCATTACCGTAAATTAGAGGAAAATGATAACCCAAACCGGCATTTTTTAAGGCAAGTTCAAGATTTGTTGTAATTTCCTGAATTTCCTCTTTAGTATCTCTGGCAAATTCAATAATTAATAATGCAGCAGGACTACCATCAATAAAAAAACGATTCTTTTTTTGTGATGCATTATCTTTTGTTATATCAAGTATTGTTTTATCTATTAACTCAACAGCGCCCGGCTTAAAACCCAAGGCTATAATATTAGCTTTTAAGGATTGATTTATGGATGTAAAATGAGCAGCCATTACCACTTTTTCCTTAGGAGGTACAGGTACAAGGTTTAATTTTATTTCTATAATAAAAGCAAGTGTTCCTTCTGAGCCGGCAATCAATTTTGCCATATTAAATGGAGCACTATTATCTGAGAAAACATCAGTTTCTAATAAAATATCAATTGCATAGCCTGTATTCCTTCGTGGAATATCCGGATTAGGGAATTCCTTCCGTATTTGTTCCTGATTTTCAGGATTTTTAAGCATTTTTTTAATATCCCGATAAATACTGCCCTCAAGATTATCTAAGTAACATTTCTCTTCAAATTCAGATTTATTAAGCTCTTTAAAATGAACCTCAGAGCCATCACTTAATAATGCCTTTACCTCCAGAGTATGCTCCCTGGTACTTCCATAAATGGGCAAATGAGAACCACATGAGTTATTCCCAAGCATTCCCCCCATCATGCACCTGTTTGAAGTTGAAGTCTCAGGACCAAAAAACAGCCCATAAGTTTCCAGATACATATTTAATTCATCAAGCACAACACCCGGCTGTATTCTCACCCAATGCTCTTCTTTATTTAATTCAATTATTTTTGTGAAGTTTTTTGAAATATCAACAACGATACCACCTCCCACAACCTGACCGGCCAACGAAGTTCCTGCAGCTCTAGGAATTATAGCAACACTATTATTATTTGCAAAATGTATAAGTTTCTTTATATCCTTATCGTTTTTAGGAATAGCAACAGCAACGGGTTTCTCCTGATATGGTGAAGCATCATTAGCATAAATTGTTCGTTGTATATAGTTTTGATAAAACTCACCTTCAAATGTTTTTATAA
>JAOZNO010000777.1 GCA_029933755.1 Bacteroidales bacterium
ACTAATTAATTGTGCATTATCATACAACATTTTTTCAAAATGAGGTACTTTCCAGTTCATATCTACCGAATATCGGGCAAAACCACCACCTATCTGATCGTAAATTCCACCTGCTGCCATTTTATTTAAAGTCAGTAGCACATGATCTAAAGTCTCTTTATCTTTTGTATAATAATAATATCGAAGTAAAAAATCGTAAGAGTTTGGCATAGGAAATTTTGGAGCCCTCTTATTACCACCTTCCTTTGTGTCAAAATATTTTTTCCATGGCTCAACAATATCAGTTAAATCACTTGTTAAAAAATCAGATGGTTTTTCTTTCAAATTTACAATATCTGTTTGAGCAATCCCTTTTGTTATTTCTTCGGCAGCTTGCAATGCTTTTGGTCGTTCATTAGCATAGGTATGAGCCAGGCTTTTTAAAATTTGTTTCCACTGCTCACGCCTAAAATAAGTTCCTCCATAAATGGGT
The DNA here is from genome assembly GCA_029933755.1 of Bacteroidales bacterium. Lineage (GTDB taxonomy): Bacteria > Bacteroidota > Bacteroidia > Bacteroidales > NBLH01 > NBLH01. The sequence continues at coordinate 473 of JAOZNO010000777.1, forward strand.
CGTCCATCTGGCAAAGCAAAACAATTCAAAGGCCATCCACCGCTTCCTGTCATAAGCTGAACTGCACTCATATAAATCTGGTCAATATCAGGTCGTTCTTCTCTGTCTACTTTTATACAAACAAAATTCTTATTCATTAAATCAGCAACTTTCTCATTTTCAAAAGATTCATGCTCCATTACATGACACCAATGACATGCTGCATATCCAATACTAATTAAAAGTAATTTGTCTTCATCTTTTGCTTTTTGCAATGCTTCTTCGCCCCATGGATACCAATTTACCGGATTATGTGCATGTTGTAACAAATATGGACTACTCTCATTTATTAATTTATTCGTATGTTTATGTTTTATTTTTTTCATCTGTTCCTTAGTTGTTTTTGTTTCCTGTGCATTTCCACAAGCAACCATAATGGTTAATATTATAAATATTATAAAACGATTCATATTTAAAATCTTAAAAAAAATCTGTTTTTCAAATTGCAGGAACAAATTTAAAACATTATTTAGACTTATTCTAAATAACATTTATTTTATTTGGAACGAAAGGTTTCATTTCAGTTAATATACTATTAATGTAATAGTTACAAACACAAATAGTTTATATAAAAGTTATAAGATTTCATTCTTCAGAAATAAATAGTTTTATTTGGCACTCTAATTGACATTTATACCGTTTATAGCACTAAGCTGCTTTATTCATAAAAAATGACAAAACTGTTGTATTGTGCTTATAATAAATTCTTAAAGCGGTTGTGTCAAAAAAACTTTATTTTTGTCATTTTTTACAAGTGCATTTTTTTGAATTCATCTACTTCCTATCCAAGCCTTTGAAATAGAGAACTATGTCAGCAGGCTTCGATAGTCGTATATAAATCCAAAAAATCGCATGAATTTTGCAGGCTACAGATTTATGATTCTTGATTTTATTTTTTATGCAGATTAGAAAACTCGCGATTATATTGTTTCTACTTATGTTTTCCTTTAATTTTTATGCACAGGATAAGGAAAACGGACCAAATGTATATGTTTCGCCAAGGATAAATATTGGCTATACTTTTGGTGCTGGTATTAATTATGGTTTTGATATAGTTGTTGGTGCATACAGTATTGGAGATTTCAATTTAGGACTTGCTTATTCACATTATTTTGTAAATGTTGCAAAAGATTTTCACCGTTTTAAAACCATTAGTTTAGTAGTAGACCATCCAATGATTAATGCAAAGTTTGGTGCAGGGGTTCTTTCCAGGAAATGGGGTTTAAGAGGTATAAACAAAGCTAAAGTACCCGGCATTAGTGTGGATGTTTCTGTGGGAGTTGATGAATATCACGCACCCTGGGTTGGTGTTAAAAGTTTTATTCATAACCGAAACCGCTGGACATTTTTTGATTATCCATCCTACATTTCAGTTTACACATATTTTAAAACACCTGAGATTGAAGTTTATGATAATAGGCTTGAATAAACTTTATGCTCAAATTAGTAAAAAAACCGACAAGGAAGACTCATAATCCGATTTTTACATAGATGTTAAGACTTAGCATAACGTAATATTTAGTGTTGGCATTATTCCATTTTCATCAATTTATTAGGATTCTGTCGAGTATCAAAAACATCCGCAATTTTTAATAAATATCTATTTTCATTAACAGAATAAATGATTTTGTAGTTTTTAATAACCAAATATCTATAAGTTTCAATCCTTTCATCTAACAAGGGCTCAATTTGTCCTAAAAATGGAGTATTTTTTAAGGAATTCGTAGCACTTATTATTTCATGAACTATTTTTCTTGCAATCTTTTTACTAGCTCTTTCTGAATAGTACTCAAATATCTCATCTAATCTGTACTCCGCTGACTGAGACCAAATTACCTTCAATTTCATTATAAATATTTTGCTAAAAGAGTATCAATGTCTTTAAATTTACCATCTTCAAAGTCCTTTTCAGATTTATCAATTCTTTCATTTAATTCTTCGATTGACATAGGAAAGATTTCGTTTATAGTTTCTCCTTCTCTAACTCTCTTCAAAAGTTTCTCAAATCCAATAATAATTTTTTCATCTTGTATATTCAATATGCTTTGTACAAGTTGTATTTTTCTTACATGAATATCCATAATCTTAATTTTATTGTAAAATTACAAAAAATCACTTTACTTTATTGTATAATCTTAG
>JAOZNO010000078.1 GCA_029933755.1 Bacteroidales bacterium
ACCAAACTGCACAAGATGTAGCAAATACTGCGAACCCTGGTGAGTTTTATGATAAAAACCTTGGATCTGAATTTGATATGATTTATACATATAAAGTGGCAAAAGGTATAAGTGTTAAAGCGGGCTATCATATAGCATTGCCAACTGAAACAATGGAAATATTTAAAGGTGTAGAACCGGGAACATGTGAAACCCCGCAATGGTTTTGGCTAATGCTTTCAATTAAACCAACACTTTTTTCTACAAAATAAGTAATATTCAAATTTGCAGAATGAAACCACAAGTTAAAAATAATTATTCTTGTGTGCATTAATTACTATTTTTACCTTGCTTGTTTCATTTATCATGATTAATTTAGCAGCTTTATATTTATAAAGCTGCTTTTTTATATAATAAACTTAATGTTAATCTTGAAAACTAAGATCATAAAATATAGTATAGTAATTCAGTTGTTCCTTTTAAGCTCATGTTATTCAGATAATAATATTGATATTATTCCAAGGCAGGAGTTCATCAATATTTTAACAGAACTACATATAGCAGATGCTATTTTGAATGAAAAAAGTTTATATGATAGAAAGCTTAAGGATTCAACCGAATCTTACTATAACTTTATTTTGATTAAACATAATATGTCAAGAAAAAAATTTGATGAGAACTTGTTGTATTATGCCGATAATATGGAAGATTTCACACTATTGTATGATGAAGTAATTGGAAATATAAAAACTCAAATAGGAAACTTTAAACTTAGGAAATCTATTTATAATTTGCCTTTAATGGTGTTAGACTCTATTGATTTGGCAATAAAACATTCAAAAAAGAATACAAAAAAATCAAACTTATGGAATAAGAAAAAAACCTGGTACTTACCAAAAGATGGTAAATTTAATAAAATTGAACTTGAAAGACCAGTTTACGGACATGCTAAATTTGAATTATCAGCAGACATAGTAATATTTACTGATGATAAGTCAGTTAATCCTGTTATGCTAATAGATATTTTGTACAGAGATAATACTCATGATATTGTTAAAGACACAACTTTAATAAAGGATGGTAAATGGCATACTTATAAATTAATTGCAGTAACGAACCTTGCTAAAAGACCAAAAAAAATTATCTGTAAAATTGTAGATCACGATAAAGGAACTAAGAAAAAACATTTAGAGGTAAATAATATACTCCTGACAAAACACATAATAAAAAGAAATACAGAAGTCCCTGAAGAAATGATTTTTCGCAAAAAATAGAAAGCTAAAGACTTAAATATTCATTTCTGGTATATCGCCTTCAACAATTAATTTACCTTCTGTAGCATTAACAATTTCTTCAACACTTACACCGGGTGCTCGTTCAATTAACTTAAACCCTTCATCAGTTAAATCAATTACGGCAATATCTGTAATAATTTTTTTCACACATGATACACCGGTTAATGGCAAAGTACATTCTTTTAAAAGTTTCGATTCTCCATCACGGTTTGTATGTTGCATAGCAACAATTATATTTTTGGCAGAAGCAACTAAATCCATAGCTCCGCCCATACCTTTTACCATTTTTCCAGGAATCTTCCAACTTGCAATATCACCTTTTTCACTAACTTCAAAAGCACCAAGCACAGTTAAATCAACATGACCACCACGTATCATGGCAAAACTTGTGGCCGAATCAAAAAATGAAGCCCCGGGAACTGTTGTTACCGTTTGTTTACCAGCATTTATTAAATCTGCCGACACCTCTTCCTTTTTAGGAAAAGTTCCAATTCCAAGTAAGCCATTCTCCGATTGAAGTACAACTTCAATTCCATCAGGAATATAATTTGCAACAAGGGTTGGAATACCTATACCCAAATTTACATAATAACCATCTTGTAATTCCTGTGCTATTCGTTTTGCTATTCCATTTTTATCTAAGGCCATGATATATCGTGTTTCAATTTTAAACCTATTTTTTATTAAAATTCTTAGCTTTTAATTATTATTCCGTAATTAGAAATTTCAAAAAGATAATAACTGATTTTAATTTAAAAAGTATCTTTTTCGCTTCAATCCAGCAACAATACTCTTTACAAACCTCAACATCAATTAGCTGCTAAGTGTTTCAAATTCAATCCGTTTTTCATATGATGTACCCTGAAATATTCGTTGAACAAAAATCCCGGGAGTATGAATATGGTTTGGGTTAAGTTCACCAACAGGAACAATTTCTTCAACCTCAACAATCGTGATTTTTCCAGCCATAGCCATCATATTGTTAAAATTGTTAGCAGTTTCATTAAAAACAAGATTTCCCAGCTTATCACCATACTTTGCTTTTACAATAGCATAATCCGCAGTGAGCCCATATTCCAATAAGTGCATTTTCCCATTAAATTCTCTTACTTCTTTTCCATTAGCCACTTCGGTACCATAACCTGCCGGCACATAAAATGCAGGAATACCTGCTCCTCCAGCTCTTATTCTTTCTGCAAGTGTCCCTTGAGGGATTAAATCAACAAGTAACTCTCCACTTAAAAGTTGTCTTTCAAACTCTTTATTTTCACCCACATATGATGAAATCATTTTCTTAATCTGGTGTTTTTTTAACAGTAGTCCAAGACCATAATCATCCACACCTGCATTGTTTGATATACAAGTCAAACCTGTTATATCAGTTTCAACCAGTGCATTAATACAGTTTTCCGGTATTCCACATAAACCAAAGCCGCCAAGCATTATTGTAGCATTACTTTTTATATCAGCTATTGCTTCTTTGGCATTTTTAACAACTTTATTCATCGGAGTTTCATTAGTTATTTTATTCTTTTTTTCAGCTTGAATCTTAGCAAAGATACTAAATCATATTCATAACTTCTTATAAAAATTCAACACTTAAGGCTTAATTTAATAAATATCATTTTCCGGATTATCAATCTCTTCAAATTCAGATTCCCGCTCTTTATATTTTGAACAATCTACTTCTACACCATCCATATTGTCCGGGACTTCAAATCTAGCTTTACTGATACCAAGATCTTCATCAATATAAACTTCACGCATATAATGCGCCCAAATAGGTAGAGCCATACTTGAACCCTGTCCGTAAGCACCACTGGCAAAACGAATACTTCTTTCTTCGCCACCAACCCAAACACCGGTAATTAAATTTGGAACCATTCCAATAAACCAACCATCAGAATTATCATTTGTGGTTCCGGTTTTTCCAGCAATTTCATTTGTAAATTTATACTTATACCTTAAACTTCTACTTGTACCACCATCAACCACACCCCGCATTAAACTAACCATCCTGTATGCAGTTCCTTCACTTATAACTTCTCTTTTTTTAGGTTTAAATGTAGAAATAATATTCCCATTTTTATCTTCTATGCGGGTAACAAATATTGGTTCAACATAAACACCTTTATTCATATACGTATCATAAGCAGCAACCATTTCAGACAGTTTTATTTCAGCTGCACCTACACATATTGATGGAACCTCAGGTATAAAACTTACAATCCCCATTTTCCTGGCCAGCTTGACAAATATTTTAGGATTATATTGACTCATAATCCATGCAGAAACCTGATTTAGTGATAAAGCAAGCCCTGTTTTCAATGAAATCATTTCTCCATCCCGGCTGGATGTAGAAAATCGTGGCGTATAATCATCTTGCCCTTCAGGCATTTTAAATGTAACCGGAACATTAGGTATTTTATGGCATGGTGAAAATCCACCAGGCATCATTGCAATTGTATAAATTAATGGTTTAAAAGTAGAACCAACCTGCCTTTTGGCAATCATTACATTATCAAACTTAAAATGACGATAATTTATATCACCCACATAAGCTCTTACGTAACCTGTTTGAGGTTCCATTGACATTAAGCCTGCATGCAAAAAGTATTTATAATACCTTATCGAGTCCACTGGAGTCATCACGGTATCAATATCTCCCTTCCACGAAAAAACATGCATCCGCGTTGGTGTATTAAAGCTTTTAACAATCGCTGCAGAATCAATTTTTGCCCCACGCAACACTCGATACCGTTCACTCCTTATCATCGCTAAGTATAATATCCTTTTTATTTGCTTCTCAGTAACTTTCCAATGAAATGGGGCTCTTCTGTGTCCTTTTTGCGTTTTAAAGAATAAGGGTTGCAAATAACCACCCATATGTTCCTTTACAGCCTGTTCTGCATAATATTGCATCCTTGAATTTATGCTTGTATAAATTTTTAATCCATCACTATACAAATCATATTTCTCGCCATTTGGTTTTTCATTTTTATTACACCATCCATACAGATGATTATTATCCCAACTTAAGGAATCTTCCATGAATTTTTGAGACTGATAACTCGCATAATTTTTGCGCTCAGGCTTACGAGCGGTCATTATTTTTCGTAAATACTCTCTAAAATAAGTACCCAACCCACGAGAGTGCGACTGCACATTATATTTTGTTAACAAGGGTAATACTTTTGTAGAATCAAATACAGCCTGTGTTATAAAACCATATTTTTTCATTTGTCCTAAAACAGTATTTCTCCTAGTAGTAGACCTTTCAGGATTTCTAACTGGGTTAAACCAAGATGGAGCCTGTAGAACACCAACCAAAACAGCAGCTTCTTCAAGTTTCAAAGAATCCGGAGATTTATCGAAAAAAGTACGAGCGGCAGATTTAATTCCAAAAGCCTGACTACCAAACTCTACTCTGTTAAAATACATGGCCATTATTTCATCTTTTGTATAATTCCGCTCCAACTTAACAGCAATTACCCATTCTTTCAATTTGGTAATAATAATTATGGCAAGTTTTGCAAGTTTAGACCGCTCTTTTGTGTCGCGTTTAAATAAGTTTTTTGCTAATTGTTGTGTTATTGTACTTCCACCACCAGTTCTTTGTCCTAAAATAACTGTTTTCACTAATACACGAAGCAAGCCTCGTGGGTCAATTCCTGAATGATCATAATAACGAATATCTTCAGTTGCAAGCAAAGCATTTACCAAAACAGGGGGTAAATTCTCAAACTTCACAACTGTTCTATTTTCACGGTAATACTTTCCTAATAATTGTTGATCGGCCGAAATTATTTCCGCAGCCAAATTACTTTCAGGATTTTCCAACTCCTCAAAAGTTGGCATATACCGCCAATGTTCGGGGTCTTTTTCATTACTAGTTGAAATTATAGTAAATAAAGTTAAAGTAAATATGAAAGGTATAGATACGATAATCCACCAAATTTTAACAGCCTTTTTTTTGTATTCAGGAGTCGTTTCTGCCATAAGTAATGTTTTATACTGAGCTTGTCGAAGTGTAAACTTTTCTTGCAAATATAAAAATAAAATCAATAATGAAACAAAACAATAATTTTTGAAATAATTTCAACAACCCAAACACCTTACTACATGGCACTTGCATTGGTAATTAAGATTTAATTCTGAATAAAGTTTATAAAATAATTTTGAACTTAATGTCCTAAATGCTTTATTTTGTGCAATTTTCTATTTTATAATATTAGCATAATTTTAAATATACAACTGACAAAAGTCAATTTGTTTAAATATATACAGCATGGAATCAAACCTCGTAATTGTAGAGTCACCAGCCAAAGCAAAAACAATTGAAAAGTTTCTTGGCAAAAATTTTCTAGTTAAATCAAGCAATGGACACATTAGAGATTTAGCAAAAAAAGATTTTGGAATTGATATTGAAAATAAATTTGAACCCAATTATGTAATTAATCCTGAAAAGAAAAAAATTGTTGCCGAATTAAAAAAACTGGCAAAAAAATCAACAACTGTATGGTTAGCATCGGATGAGGATCGTGAAGGAGAAGCTATTGCATGGCACTTGTTTGAAACATTAGCCTTAAAGGATGAAAATACCAAACGGATTGTTTTTCATGAAATAACTAAAGATGCAATTTTAAAGGCTATAGAAAACCCAAGAAAGATTGATTATGATCTGGTTGCTGCTCAACAAGCCCGGCGAATACTCGATCGCTTAGTTGGTTTTGAACTATCACCTGTTCTCTGGAGGAAAGTAAAACCCTCATTATCAGCAGGTAGAGTACAATCTGTTGCTGTACGTTTAATTGTAGACCGCGAGCGGAATATCTTAAACTTTAAAGCAAGTTCTTCATTTAAAATTACAGCACTTTTTGATATTCCAGACAATGGAAAAAAAACAATTGAATTAAATGCGGAATTAAATAAAAAACTTGAATCCGAAAAATCGGCTCAAACATTCTTAAACAATTGCAAATCATCAAACTATAAAATTTCTGATATTGAACGAAAACCTTCAAAACGTTCTCCTTCTGCTCCATTTACTACATCAACCCTACAACAGGAAGCAAGTAGAAAGTTAGGATTTTCTGTATCACAAACAATGACTATTGCACAAAAGTTATATGAATCAGGAAAAATTACATATATGCGTACTGATTCTGTAAATTTATCAAATACAGCATTAAAAGCAATTCAAAAAGAAATTATAAAAGAATTTGGTGAAAAATACCACAAACAAAGAACGTTTAAATCCAAAATTAAAGGAGCACAGGAGGCTCACGAAGCCATTAGACCATCTTATGTTGACAAAGCTACTGTTGACGGAACTTATCAAGAACAGCGCCTGTATGAATTAATATGGAAACGCACTATTGCTTCGCAAATGAGTGAGGCACAAATTGAAAAAACAAATATCATTATTAAATGCTCTTCATGTCCTGAAAAATTTATTGCTTCGGGTGAACGTATTAAGTTTGATGGCTTTTTAAAAGTTTATATTGAATCAACAGATGATGAAAATGGAGATACTCGCAAAGGCAGTTTACCTGAATTAACAGTCAATTCAGTACTGCACCTTCGTCATATGGATGCTACAGAAAAATTTACCAGGAGTTTACCCAGATATACTGAGGCAAGTTTGGTGAAAAAACTTGAAGAATTAGGTATTGGCCGTCCATCAACTTATGCTCCAACTATTTCAACAATCCAGAAAAGAGGCTATGTCCTTAAAGAAGATCGGGAAGGACAAGAAAGAATGTACATTCAATTTACCTTAATTGATAATAAAGTAAATAGAAAAGAAAAAACAGAAATATTTGGGAATGAAAAAGCAAAGTTATTTCCTACAGACATCGGTATGATTGTAAATGATTTTTTATTGAAAAATTTTGAAAATATCATGGACTTTAATTTTACTGCTGATGTTGAGAAAAAATTTGATGAAATCTCAATTGGTAAAATTAAATGGCAAAAAATGATTGATAAATTTTACCACCCATTTCATAAAAAGGTTGAAGAAACAATAGAAAGTTCAGAAAGAGGGAGTGGTGAAAAAATACTGGGTAAAGATAAAGAAACCGGTAAAGTTGTATTAGCCCGAATGGGTAGATACGGTGCTATTGTACAGATGGGTGACAGCGAAGATGAAGATAAACCTGTATTTGCCAGCCTGAATAAAAATCAGTTAATTGAAACAATCACTCTTGAAGATGCACTTTACCTGCTGAAATCAAACAAAGAAGGCCGAAACCTTGGAAACGATCCTGAAACAGGCAAACCCATCTTTGTCCGTGTAGGTCGATTTGGCCCAATGGTTCAAATTGGAACTGCTGAAGATAAAGAAAAGCCAAAATATGCGAGCCTGCTCAAAGGTATGGATGTAAACACCATTGATCTGGAACAAGCATTAGAGCTTTTCAAACTACCAAGAAATGTTGGGGAATATGAAAATAAAGTAGTTGTTATTGGTGTTGGTAGGTTTGGACCCTATATTAGGCACGACTCAAAATTTGTATCACTCAAAAAAACAGATGACCCATTAGAAATTACCCTTGAAAGAGCAATTGAACTTATCAATGATAAGAGAGAAGCTGATAAGAAAAAGCTTATTAAAGAGTTTGCCGAAGATAAAGATATTTTTGTTATTAAAGATAGGTGGGGAAAGCCTTGTATAAAGTATAAAACAAAGTATTTTAGATTGGCTAAAAATGTAGATGCTGAAAAGTTAACACTTGCAAAATGTAAGGAAATAATTGCTGCCGAAATGCCTGCTAAAACAAAGGCAAAGCCCAAAGCAAAAGCAAAACCGAAGGCAAAAGCGAAAGTGAAAACTAAAAAATAGCTTAGTACCTTAATTTCAATATTGTTGTATTTGCTTCGATTCAGCTCAATATAGGTTTTGGCATAATATTTAATAATCTTGTTCCAAATAGTTTTGTTATAATGATACAATGATTGAATAAAATTAGATCAAATAATTTTATTCAATCATTAACGCATTTTATTATTTGTAAATTAATTAATAATGCTTAACGGATATACATTCCTTTTTGGTTCTGGCTTGTCAAGGTTAGGTGTCTATAATACAGGCTTATGAGCTTACTCAGCACCTATAAAAAACAACAGTTTCAAACAAATATTTTTAGTTTATTAATCAATCCTCTTTTTCTACTTAGAAAAATACTGTTTAAACGAATAAAAATATTGGCACCTGAATTAAGCGGAAAATTACTTGATTTTGGTTGTGGGTCAAAACCATATAAATCCAGATTTTTAAATGTATCTGAATATATTGGCTTAGACATCGAAAATAATAGTCACGATCACAACAAAGAGGAAATAGATGTTTTTTATGATGGGAAAAAAATACCTTTCCCCGACAATCATTTTGATTCTGTATTCTCATCTGAAGTTTTGGAACATATATTTGAACCTGATCTAATATTAAAAGAAATAAACAGGATACTAAAACCCGGCGGCAAAGCATTGTTTACATTGCCATTTGCATGGAACGAGCATGAAGTACCTAATGATTATGCCAGATATACCTCTTTCGGTATAAAATACCTTTTTGAAAAGCACGGCTTTAAGGTTATTAAGCAAATAAAAGCTGGCCACATGAGTGTGGTAATCGCTCAATTAAGAAGTTTGTATGTTTATGAATTCCTTGCAAGTAAGAATAAGTATTTTAATATCTTAATTAGTCTGGTGTTTATTTTCCCTCTCAATTTAGCTGGATTTATATTTAGCTCAATAATGCCTAAAAATTACAGCCTTTTTTTTAACAATATCATTTTAGTTCAAAAATAAAATAATTAGTGCATGTCTATAAAGTTGAGAATATTCATTTATTAAGGTTTCTTGTTAATTTGTTAGAGAGTACGCAGTTCTCAGTAGGCAGAAAAGATGCTGTACTACAGAAGTTGCCGAATGAATACTAAGAACTGCTGACTTTTAACAAAATGTAAAAAAATAAATTATTACAAAAAAACTGACATTATAGACAAACTCTAATTTAGCTAAAGTTCATAACTATTTGTATTTTACTTGTAATTTTGTCACGCAAACTATATATTTGCTGTCTATAAAAGTAAAAAAGCAGTATTAATTATGGATATTCTTGCCTATTTTGATTGTCTTAAGCCGGAAAAGCTGAATATTGAACCGGAAATTAAAAAAAATAAATATGCATTATACCATATTGATAAAAATTTGGTAAACAGTAATATCAAAAAACTTGATAAATATAAACTTGCAATAATTGGCGTACCTGAAGAACGAAATACAAACAATAAAGGTACAGCACTTGCTCCTGATATAATCAGAGAAAAACTATATTACCTTAACCGCCCAGAATCTGCTAATATTGTAGATTTAGGTAATTTAAAAGCAGGAAAAACATTAAAAGACACCTATGTTGCCCTTGGCGATATAGTGGCTGAATTAATATCAATGTCTGTAATCCCAATTATTATTGGAGGAAGTCAGGATTTAACCTACGGAAACTTTTTAGCTTATCAAAAAACTGTTGATAAAGTAAACCTTGTATCAATTGACCCTAAATTTGATATTGGATTTTTAACCGATGATTTTGATTCATCAAGTTATTTAGGACAAATTATATTACACAGTGGTGAAAATCTATTTAATCATACAAATTTAGGATACCAGGCATATTACCTAAACAAAGAGGAAAAGGATCTTATGAACAAATTAAACTTTGATTCCTTCCGCTTGGGAAAAGTAAGAGAAAACATTAAGGAGTCGGAACCTATTCTTAGAGATGCTGATATTTTAAGCATCGATATTAGTGCAGTTAAACAAGCTGAAGCCCCTGCATTTAACCATCCATCAGCAAATGGGTTTTATGGTGAAGAGTTATGCCAGCTTTCGCGATATGCAGGATTAAGTGACCGACTATCCTCATTTGGAATCTATAATGTAAATCCCAAATTTGATGTAAATAATCAAACTGTGAAC
>JAOZNO010000778.1 GCA_029933755.1 Bacteroidales bacterium
AAGACAGTCTATAGTTCGCTGTAATTCAGTACTTACTGAGATCTGAATGCTATTTTCGAACGAAAATAGTAAAGAATATAAAAAAATACAAAACCTTGAGTTTATGGACAAATAATTAATTCATAAATTTATTAGTAGGTGAAAATTTATTTCCAACACAAAAAATCGGCATTTGATAAATTAAATCATCAAGATTATTTACAATTTCATTTTTTTTAAATACATTTAGCTTTTGAAACTAAGTTTTAAAGAATTAATCAATTAAAGAAAACAAAAAGGGAAACCCGAAAACCTATAAAAGTGTAGGGAACTTATCTTAAAACTAATTTATTATGGAAGAAGCAGGAGCTGGAATTTTTATTGTATTTTATTTAGCATTTATTGTATTGATGATTGCTTCAATGTGGAAAATTTTTGAAAAAGCAGGACACCCGGGTTGGGTCGCTCTTGTTCCATTTTACAATACAATTATTATGCTGAAAATTGTTGGTAAACCTTGGTGGTGGTTGTTGTTTATGTTTATTCCTTATGCAGGTGCAGTTTGGGCAATTTGGACAGTAAATCTTATGTCACTTAGCTATGGTAAATCTACAGGTTATACTTTTGGAATATTATTTTTAAGTCCTATTTTTATTCCGATGCTTGGTTTTGGTGATGCTACATATAATGGCCCTGCTGCTGCAGATGCCGCTAAGCACTATCCTGAATATGCAGAGGAGTCGATTTAAAAAAAGTTAATTGTAAATTAAGCTGCTCGTTTTTAAATTAGTAGCTTTTTTATTTGTCTACTAAAAAAACACCTATTTATTCCTAAAATAAACAGGTGCTTTTAATTTATCCTAAAATCCGCAAGTCACGGTGTGAATGACTTAATAAACAGTAAGTTGCAGTAATTATATTTGAATTTCAATTAACAACTCACGCCGTGACTATCAGTTAGTTAGCTGTTGACCTACGGAATTAAGGTTTATCTGAATGTAAGATTAAATAAATCTCTATTTAATTATTTCGTATCCGTTGTTTCTACCTTATCATCAATTTCCTCAGTTTCCATGTTTTCTTCACCGGATGTTGATTTTAGGAAATCAATTTCATCTAAAGAAAATACCGTATCAATATCTATAATTAAAATAAATTTATCGTTGCGTTTAACAATGCCGGTAATAAAGTCAGAATGATATTTGCTACCCAAATTCGGAGCTGACAATATGTTTTCTTCTGTAAATTCTAATACCTCTGAAACTGAATCAACAAGTACCCCAACAAGTAGCGAGTCATTGTCCAAAGAAATATCCATAACCACTATGCAGGTGTCTTTGGTAAATTCAACAGGTGGCATTCCCATTTTTACTTTGGTGTCAATAACCGGAAGCACTTTGCCTCTGAGGTCAATAATCCCTTTCATGTAATTTGGTGAGCCCGGAATTTCAGTTATATATGGGATTTCAAGTATATGCAGTAATTTGTTTACATGACATGCAAAAATCTCTTCGTCAAGTTTAAAAGTCAAATAGGATTTAATATCCATGTTTGCGTCAATATAAGCCATATTGTATTTATTAAATTTTAAAGCTGAAAATTACAAAGTTTTTTAATGATAAAAAAATATTAGTAATAAATTTACCATAATAATAAGTAAATACCCTATTTTTTTGTAAATTTATAACATGAATATTGATGAAAATATTAAAAAAGCTGCGGCTGCCGTAAAAAATGCAGATGCAATATTAATAACGGCTGGAGCTGGAATTGGAGTTGATTCAGGTCTGCCTGATTTTCGAGGAAACTCGGGTTTTTGGAAAGCATACCCGCCAATTGCAAAACTCGGAAAATCTTTTAGCGAAATGGCAAATCCTGTATGGTTTAATCAAAATCCCCAAATTGCATGGGCATTTTATGGGCATCGTTTAAATTTATACAGGGAAACAGTTCCACATAAGGGTTTTGAAATAATGCTTAATTGGGCAAAAAACAAAACCTATGGTTCGTATGTTTTTACCTCAAATGTTGACGGGCATTTTCAAAAAGAGGGTTTCGACAATCAATTAATATACGAGGTGCACGGATCCATTCATCACTTTCAATGTATTACACCTTGTACTAATGATGTTTGGGATGCTTCCGATATTGAGATTGATGTTGATTTGGAAGTGTTTGAAGCACTTGATCCACTACCACATTGCCCTGCTTGTGGTGCTATTGCCCGGCCTAATATTTTAATGTTTGGCGATTGGAATTGGATTTCAAATCGAAGTTCAGAGCAGAGCAGCAGGTATCACCAATGGTTAAATGAGTTAAAATCAGCAAAAGCAAAAATCGTTATTATCGAATTAGGTGCCGGTCATGCAGTTCCTACAGTACGTATGGAATCACAAAGTATTTATCGAAGCCTGAATGCTGATTTTATTAGGATTAATCCAAGGGATCACGAAACTTCGGCAGGAGGAATCAGTATCCCCTTAGGTTCTAAAGACGGGCTTGAAAGGATAGATGCTTATTTAAGAAAAAAATGATTTTAGATTTAATATTAATGAGCTTAGTCTAACCTGATTAATTCATAAATTTATTAGAAATCTATTTAACTTCTTATCAACCAGTAATTTAAAGATAGATAGCAAAAATATTAGAAAATGATAAATTTA
>JAOZNO010000779.1 GCA_029933755.1 Bacteroidales bacterium
TGTAATAAAGTATAAATTGAATCATTCTCCGGTCTTAACCAGGAAACTAAGTTATTATTACCATAACTTGTTGAAGCTAGAAGGGGAGTTTGACTTAAGGTTTCTAAACCCTTAAAGTATTCATTTCCTGCATAAACCGGAATATTAAGTTGGTTATCAATAATAATGGTATGATTTAGATTATTATACCCTGTTTCGTTTTCCCAGCAATTTGTATTAGCCAACCTTATTGAATATTCAGATCTTCTCGATAGATTTTCATTATTGCTTATGGCTATTAATAAATTATATTCGCCTTCGGGGATTGTTTCTGAAATACCGGCGTGTACGTCAATTATTATTGTATCGTTTAAATTCCAAAATCTAAGATCAGTATCTGAAGCATACTCAAATTTTTCACCTGAGGCTACATTCCTGAGTATAAATTTAACGATGTGTTTTTTTGATGGATTAGCCCATCCTTCATTGGTAAGTTTAATCTTAAAATCAAAAACACTTGCTTGTGTAGCTTCATTTTGTGCATACATTGATTCCAGTTTAAATCTATATCCCAGTTTTTTTTGAATATCCTCAAAACAACCTTCATCTTTCCAGTCGTTAATTACGCCAGTATGGTAATCAAGGTTTAGAAATGACCAATGAAACCTGCTCAGTTCAGAAATTGTATTTTTACAATGTGACTCAGAACATTGGTTACATGTTTCACCTCCTACAATTGTATATTTTGAATCTTCTTCAAGGTATGGCTTTTCAACAAGTGTGTCCTGATAAGTACCATAATCATTATTACCAGCAACAAAGCAATCATTATGGTGTGCAATTCGGGCAATAGGCAAATCAGAATATGCTTCATCTTCGGCAACAGCTATATAACTATTCATTTGAAGCAAGTTGTACTTTTGGTTTGGGGTTCTAACCTGTACCATCATATCTTTTGGTACTGCGTTTAACAGTGAATCAACCAGGGTTCGCCTGTCGTTCCAATTTTCTTCGGTAACATTGCCCGGGCTTTCTGAAAAATAGTCGGTATAATACCATTCGCCCCAAGCACCGATAAAACCTGCCTGCACAGTTAAAATAACATCACTATTATCAAACAGTATTGGTTTTAATTGTTTAATATGGCCTAAAACTATTTCAAGGGGTGCATCGCCATAAGGTACAGTACTTTTACTGGTATAACTAAACCTTATTATACACTTCATTCCTGCTTTTCGCAGTATTTCAAAATCACTTTTCATGTTTTGAAGAAAAAGCAAATCTATTTTTCCTTCCGTATAGTCATCTAATCTATACGGTTTAAAAACCAGGCTTATACCCTCATCCCTGTAACTTATGAGGTTATCATAATCAACATTATTAATTGCATGATAAAAACCCCTATCAGGATTTGCAAAATTCTCAAAACTTTGCTCATAATTTATATTACTAAAAGTCTGAGACTTAACAGAAATAATCATGTTTAGTAAAAAAAGAAAAGAAAAAAATACTTTTATGTTTTTTCCAAAAACCATATCATGCAATATTTTAAAATACAATATGCAGAAATACTTTCATATTTTAACAAATAAAAATACTTCTGCACATTTAATTATATAATTACTAATTGAAAGCCAATATTTTTTTCAAGATGAGAGAAAATTACCAGCTTTCAATCATATTCATTCTTTTATTCCATGTTAAGCATGAATGAAACTTGTAAAGGATCATCGCCGTCCTGTCCGGCATCCGGTGAAAAACCAACTTCTGCCCAGTCAACATTACTAATTAACAATCCCATTGCAAGCATATCACCATCAAAACCCGGAATTTTCGATCTGGAAAAACCAAATTCCACAGCAATATTAGCTCCTTTCTGAACAAGAGTTCCTAAAATATAAGCACCATCAGCAAGATCTTTTGGAGTCCAATCCCATTCATCAGAGCCAGGAGTACCTGTAAAGTCAAAGAAAGCAATTTCTGCTTCGTCTGGACCTGTAAGGCTAATATATTCGAATAAGAAATCTGAACCTGTACCAGGCCATAACCATACAGTACTACCTGTAGTTAATAAATTATCGGTATCAAAAAACATATCGTAATGAAATGCATCACTTATATTACCTTCAAATTCAACATAAGCATAAACAAATTCAGCATCATAGTCAAACTTTGCAACTAGGGTAATACCCGAATTATCTCCTAATGGAACAACAAAACCGTCTCCTGTTACCCCATCCCAGTCGGCCACTGAATCATCATCAAGTTTTATAGGCGAAGATTTTGCTACATTAATTTTTGTTGCAATAGGATGAGTTCCATCCTGTTCGTCAGTAACTGTTAACATCACAGTATATTCACCTTTGGTATCATAGGTATATACAGGATTTTCATCAGTTGATGTTCCCTTGCCATCACCAAAATCCCATGCATAAGTAAAGCTTGCACCTGAAATAGTTGATGTATTAGTAAAAGTAATTGCATATCCATCTTGTGAATATTCAAATAATGCTTCACCCGTAATTGGTGTAGGTGGATCGTCTTTTTCACATCCACTAAAGATAATTCCGATTATAGCAAAAAATGCTATCGATAATAATAAATTTTGTTTTTTCATCATTTTAAATTTTAAAAGTTAATTAATCAATTGTTTGTAAAAAAAT
>JAOZNO010000780.1 GCA_029933755.1 Bacteroidales bacterium
GTTTTGAAATCACCGGCATGGACAGATACCAGTAGTTTAGGATTACAGGTTCCAATGCTATGCCTTTTAGGGGCTCGGGAAGCTTATGATTCATTCAGCAAGTTTGTCTGGTCCTCTGCTGTTGAGGCCATGAAATACAGGATTCGGGAAAATGCTCCCGTCTGTATCGCACCTCACCCTATCTCAGGTCATGAGTGTGCAAATTCAAGATTATTAGCGATACCATTTATTGATGAAATTTTAAATCTTCAATCTGATGATCGTAATTCCATTATTAACAGAAGTAATCAATGTTATATTGATCTTGGTAATTTAAAGCTTAAAGACAAAATTACAGATATTGGAGACATAAATAATGCGAATTGGTTTCCAAATAAATTATTTGCTAAAAAGTGGTTAGAGTTTATAAAAACCGGATATGTAACTGATTCAACTCCGCCACAAGAAGCACCTTATAATGTTAAAATTAGAAACAAGGGGCATGCTGTAGTTATTAGCTGGCAAGCAGATGCGGATATTGAAAGTGGAATTAAAGGGTTTAAAATATACAGAAATGAAAAGGTAATTAATGCTGATTCCGTTTACACCAAATGGGATTTTAAGTTTGATTATCATGATAACCCAAAAGAAATACATGAAAGATTTGAATTTGTTGACAGAGATATTGATCGAAATAGAGAATATAGCTATCAGGTTTCTATTATAAATCAGGCAGGATTAGAATCAACAAAAAGTAAGGCAATAGTTATTAATAAAGACTAAATATTATTTTAACAGAGCGATAAAGACCATGTTAACCATTAAGATGATAAAATATTTATTAAAAAGGTGATAAACAAACATGGCATTCATGGACTGATATTTTGCTGTATCAAAATCACAGAAAAAACATTGCCTACTTAACGGCATCATTGAATGACAATTTGAAATAAAGACTACGACTAAAAAAGGAGTGTAAAATGAAAAACAAAATAGTTTTTTTTAAGATGAGTTTTTTGCTAATACTAGTGATTAGCCTTGTAAAATGCAATAGTCAAAAAGAAAAATCCGTAATTAAGGTTCTTAATACTCGCTGTGAAAACCGAATAGACCCTTTGGGTATTGACGAACTGAGTCCACATTTAAGCTGGAATTTAGAATCAACTTCCCGTAATAAAAAGCAATCTGCCTATCAGATATTGGTTTCAAATTCAATAGAAATGTTGGTGGAGAATAAAGATATTTTATGGGATTCTAAAAAAGTTAATTCAGGTCAATCAATCCAAATTCAGTATAAAGGGAATAAACTATCCAGTGGGATGATCGCTTACTGGAAAGTTCGTGTTTGGGATGAACAGGGAAATATTTCAAATTGGAGTAAACCAGCCCGATGGGAAATGGGATTGCTAAGTCAAAGTGCATGGAAAGCAAAATGGATAAATGATGGAAAATCCGGATCTCAAAATTTAGAAGAATTTTACAAAGACGATCCGTCACCGCTTTTTAGTTATAAATTCAATATTGATAAGAAAATTCAAAAAGCACGACTATATATAAGTGGCTTAGGATATTACGAAGCAACCATTAATGGTAAGAAAGTTGGCGACCATGTATTGGATCCCGGTTGGACAAACTACAAAAAGCGTGTTCTATACAGCACTTACGACGTAACTGATTTAGTAAAGAGAGATGGGAATAGTATAGGTGTTATGTTAGGTAATGGCTGGTTTAATCCTTTACCAATGAAAATGTGGGGTAAATATAATTTACGTGATGCACTTCCAAATGGTCGACCTCAATTTATTGCACAGCTTAAGATTGATTATAACGATGGTACTTCTCAAATAATCATTTCCAATGAAGAATGGAAAACGCATGAAGGCCCAATACTTCAAAATAACATTTATCTGGGTGAAATTTATGATGCACGCAAAGAGATTGATGGCTGGGATACTTTCGAGTTTGATAATCGTAAATGGAACACCGCTAAAATTGCTGAAGAAAAACTTGGAAAACTTCAATCTCAGAACCAACCACCAATTAAAATTACTGCAAGGCTTAATCCTGTTAAGTTAAGCGAACCCAAACCGAATGTTTACATTTTTGATATGGGACAAAATTATGCCGGTTGGCTTAAATTAAAAGTCAAAGCTCCAAGTGGAACCCGAATAAAACTAAGATATGGTGAATTGCTCTATGATGATGGAACACTTAATGTAATGACTAGTGTTGCAGGACAAATGAAGGGGAAAAACAAAGAAGGAATCCCCAAAGGCGGTGCATTTGCTCCGGATACAGCCTGGCAAAGTGATACTTATATTACTAATGGTAGTGGTATAGAATTTTACACGCCCAGATTTACATTTCATGCTTTTCGTTATGTGGAAATTACTGGTTATCCGGGCAAACCAACACTTGATGCAATTGAAGGATTACGTTTGAACAGCAATATAAAAAAAACTGGTTCTTTTGAATGCTCGAACAAATTATTTAATGATATTCAAAGAATTACGGAATGGACTTTTCTGAGTAATGTTTTTAGTGTTCAGTCTGATTGCCCCCATCGCGAACGATTTGGTTATGGAGGTGATTTGGCAGTTACAACAGATGCTTTTATCTATAATTATGACATGTCAAACTTTTATGCAAAGGTGGTTCGTG
>JAOZNO010000781.1 GCA_029933755.1 Bacteroidales bacterium
TCCGGTAATTCGAGATATTGCTTATCCTATTTTGAATGGTGATGTAGGCACTGTAAGGCTTGGAATTGTTGAGGAACATATTCAGCAGGAAATGTCGGAGGCAACCAGAAATTTGGTTCTAATGATTGTTGCATTTTTTATTTTTGGCCTTATAGGTGCATTATTTTTCTCGTATATTATAACAACCCCAATTAAGAAAATAAGCCAAAAGGCGCAAATAATTGATTTAAATTATATTGATTCAGAGGACTATAATATAAATAGAAGAAAAAGAGTAAGACTATTTAATTTTCAAATAAATGATGAATTGGATGTTCTTGTAACTAAATTTTCAGAAATGCTGGATCGTTTGAAAAAGAGCTATACAGACCTAAAAGAAACTCAAGGTGCTCTTGTGCAGGCTGAGAAACTTGCTTCTCTTGGAACACTGTCTGCTGGTGTGGCTCATGAAATTAATAATCCAATTTCAGGAATTAAGAATTGTGTTAATAGAATAATTAAAAACCCTAAAAACATTGATCAGAACGCAAAATATGTCATTTTAATTAAGGAAGCAACCAGTAAGATTGAAAATGTAGTACAGCATTTATTGAGTTTTAGTAGAAAACAAGATATTAAATTAGAAAAAATAAATTTGAATTTGGTTATTGATAGTGCAATTTTATTAACTGCGTTCAAAGTAAAAAGTAGTAATATAGCTATAAATGTTAGCTATAAGGAGAAATATTTTGTAAAAGGGAGTGCGAACCATTTGGAACAAGTGTTTGTTAATTTAATTTTAAATGGATTGGATGCAATTATAGAAAGAAAAGAAAAGGATTCGAACTTGTCTGGTGAAATTGAAATATTTCTTAACAGAATTTCTGATAAAGTTTATATTCACCTGAAAGATAATGGCAATGGTATACCAAAAGCAATCCAGAATAAAATATTTGATCCGTTTTTCACCTCAAAAGAAGTAGGAATGGGTACTGGTTTAGGTTTATCAGTTTCATTCAACCTAATTAAAGAGTTATCAGGGAGGATTCTTTTTAATAGCAGGGAAGGCGCTGGTACTGAGTTTGTTATTGAGTTGCCGTGTTATTTGAAATAATTAAAAATTCACATGTATGTTATTGAAAAACAGTTGTTTAATTAAATTTATTTGAATGAAAATATATGTTGTAGATGATGAGCGAATTATAAGAGTATCTCTTGCTGATGAATTAAGAGATGCCGGTTATGAAGTTTTTGAGTTTGCAAATGCCAATTCTGCATTAATGCAAATGGATGGTGTTAAGCCAAATATTGTAATAACCGATTTTAAAATGCCAGATATCAATGGAATAGAGTTTTTGGAAAGAATAAAAATAATTGATAAAAATATTTATGTGGTTCTAATGACGGCATATTCTACCGTATCGACTGCTGTAGAGGCAATGAAACTAGGTGCTTATGATTATATTGAGAAACCATTTGATAATGAAAAAGTACTTCTTATCATAGAGCGTATTTTAGAGCTTAAACAAGTTAAGGATGAGAATAAAGAGCTTAAGATTAAATTAAAACAGGATTATGATTTTTCATCATATGTTGGTGATAGCTCCAGAGTTACTGAGGTTTTTAATTTGGTAAAAATAGTTGCACAAAAATCAACTTCTGTTTTGTTGGTTGGCGAAACAGGAACAGGAAAAGAGTTATTGACCAATATTATTCATTACAACAGTAGCCGAAGCAAAAAGCAATTGATAAAAGTAAGTTGTGCTATTCTAAGTCGTGAAATATTTGAATCAGAGCTTTTTGGACATGAAAAAGGTGCTTTTACAGGAGCAATTTCTGATAAAATTGGTAGATTTGAAATGGCAAACGGAGGTACACTTTATCTTGATGATATTGATGATGTTCCACTTGATTTGCAGGTTAAATTATTACGAGCACTTGAGGAGCGGGAAATAGAACGAGTTGGTGGCAGTAAGATAATTAAAATTGATATTAGGCTTATTGCTTCAACAAAAAAGGATTTACGGAAAATGGTTGACGAAGGTAAATTTAGAGAGGACTTATTTTATCGATTAAATGTTTTTCCAATAAACCTTCCACCCCTTAGAGAAAAGCCAAAGGATATTATTAGCTTAACAAAACATTTTGTTTCAATTTATTCTGACAATAATGAAAAACAAATAGATAATGAGGTATTTGAAGTCTTAAAGAAGTATCCATTCCCGGGAAATGTAAGAGAGTTAAGAAACCTTTCAGAGCGTTTAACACTTTTAAGTGAGGACAATAAAATTAATACTGATATTATTCCATATGAAATAAAATTCCCTGGTTATAAACCCACATGCTTTACATTTGATAATAAAAGCTTAAATGAAATTCTTGATGAGGTGGAAAGAAATGCAATTTTAGGTGCATTAGACAAAACACAAGGAAACAAGGCAAAGGCTGCTGAAATACTTGGTCTTCCAGCATCTACTTTGAAATCAAAAGTCGCTAAATATAATTTGTAATGATCATAAAGAATTTCAATAAATAGTGTCTCTTAGAAAACGCCAATAACTGTGTTATGCTTGTTTTGAAAACAGTCATTTACAAAAGTAAACTTCTTGATTTTCAAAACTTCACAAGCCTTGTTCTTGACGATTTCAAAAAGACACTTG
>JAOZNO010000782.1 GCA_029933755.1 Bacteroidales bacterium
CATAATTATATAGATGAAAAAAAATTTCTTCAAATCCCGCAAAATCATCTCTTTTAATTGTTATCAAACCATTTAATTCAGAAGCCAGATCTTGATATATATCAGATAATTCTTCATTTATAGGATCTTGCAAAAAGTCATCAGTTTTTGAAAAATAAATTAAAGAACTTTCTTTTATAACACTGTCAAAATACTCTTTGCTCAAATTGTTTTTCTCGTTTTTTAAGTCTTTGTCAATGTAACGTAAGTCAGAAGTAATTTTGTTTATGCCAGTTTTTAATTCTGTTTTTGAACTATCTATTTCTTTCTTAAACTCTATAACAAGCTCTTTTAAATCACTATCAGTAAAGTCGAAAGGTAAAATAAATTTATTCAAATTAAATTCTTTTACTATTTCTTTATTCAAGCTCAAATAACGATTAATTGTATCTTTCCCTATTATCTCAACATTTTCAATATAGACTTTTTTCTTTATTGTATTAACTAAGCCCGTTCCCTTAATTCCTGTAAATTTTCTATTCGTGAAAAGTAAATAGTTATCTATTTCATTGTTATCTTTCAATTTTTGCAGTTTCGGAATTTCTTTTTTTTCAATGAGTTTTTGAAAATCATTATCCGAACAGCTTGCAATTGGGCTGTCAGCATGTTTTGCTTGTATAATAAATTTGCCTGACCATTTCTCTGCAGAAGATGGGAAATCATTAGCTGTACCTGTAAATTTCCCATCTCGTCCGCCATCTTTGCCTTTTGAATACTCAATTACACCTGAACCAAGTATTTTATGACAAATCATATTCACAAGTCGTTCAAATTCATCTTCGGATATATTTTCTAATCGATAATCCATTTTACAAAATAATATTTTTTTTATTTTAGTTCAAAATTTCTTTTTTCTATAAATGATATTGTTTGAATTAAATTCATTAAAATATTGCAAATTAGTGCTACAGATTATTTTCTAATTTCTAGAAGTTACAACAGTATCATGGTTTAGCAGAACTTTATATATGTTTTACTTCATGAGAAAATACTTTGTTGAATATTGCATATCACTAAAAGTAGACTTTTTTTTACAAATTGCAAAAATAAGTTGTCAATCTCACCCATGATTAATAACCATTAACTTCTCTCTTGTCATTTCGTGCATGCTGTAAGGTATCCCACCCATGCCGATACCTGAAACATCGCGTCCGCCAAAAGGCATCCAGTCTACACGAAAAGCGGTATGGTCATTCACCATAACAGCCGAAGCATTTAATTTATTTACTGTATCCATGGCCGTATTAATATTTTGTGTGTAAATGGCTGCCTGAAATGCTACATCAAGTGAGTTCGCTTTTTCAATGGCTTCTTTAATATCTTTATAAGGATAAATACAAACCACAGGGCCAAAAACTTCATCTTTTGATAGCATTACATCATCAGGTGGATTGTAAACTACAGTTGGAGCATAAGTAGAGTCTGATAAACGCTTGCCACCACAAAGAATTTTTGCACCTCGGTCTCTTGCCTCGTTTACCCAACGTTCAACTCTTTCTAACTCATAAGAGTCAATAATTGGCCCAACTTCCGTTTTTTGGTTAAGTGGGTCGCCAACTTTTAGTTCAGATGCCATTTGGGTGTATTTTTGTGTGAATTCATCTACAATATCCTCATGAACAAAAGCTTTTTGTACCGAAACACAAACCTGTCCGGCATGATAAAAACCACCTTTTACCAGCATGGGCAAAGCACGCTCCATATCTGCATCTTTTTCTATAATTACGGGGGCAACGCCACCATGTTCCAAAGCACTACGTGTGCCGGGTGATAACTTTGATTGTAAGTACCAGCCAATTTTTGCAGAACCAATAAATGAGAAATAATTGACCCTTTTATCTGTGGCTAGTTTTTCTGCCAAATTACTTTTACAGACTGCTACCTGGCACCAATCTTTTGGTAAGCCGGCTTCGTATAAAATTTCAGCAAAATTTAAAGCAGATAAAGGTGTGCTTGATGCCGGTTTAATAATTACAGGTGCTCCAACTGCAATTGCCGGAACTGTTTGGTGCACAGCTAAATTCAAAGGATGATTAAATGCACTTATCGAAACTACTACGCCAATTGGTTCACGAAAAGTAAAAGCCATTCGGTTTTCAGAGGCCTTTGTTAAACCCATCGGAATTTCTTCACCTTTAATTTGGCCAATATGTTCTGCTGCAAGCTTAACACCATTTATTGCTCTTAAAACCTCCACTTTTGAATCAGTATAAGGTTTTCCGCCTTCTTCAGCAGCTATCTTTGTTAATTCTTCAATCCGTGTATTCATAATTTGAGCTGTTTTTTCCAAAATTTCAATACGTTGGTGTTTTGGCAACCATCTATTACGGTCATTAAATAGTGAATGTGCTGTTACTAATAGCTTCTCTATTTGCTTTTCATCCATTAAAGGAATTTCTTTTATCAAATGTCCGTCAAAGGGAGATCTTACTTTTAAGTTCATATTTTTTTGTATTTATTGTTAATCATCAAGGTATTTGGAAAGATAAACTTACAGCTAAAATGCCAATTTTATATTGTTGGATAACATCTTGATTTTTTTATTTCGTACATTTACCAAACACCTAAAAAGATACAGAATTATGAATTTGAAAATTAT
>JAOZNO010000783.1 GCA_029933755.1 Bacteroidales bacterium
GATGGGAAAGTCATTTCAAGTAAAGCAGTAATCATACCACCTGCCGAAATATCATGACCGGCTAAAATCAAATTATTTTTAATTAAGTGCTGAATGGTATTAAATGCATCTACAAAGTATTCTGTATCTTCTACCGTTGGTGTAGCTGTTCCCAAATGGTTAATGCTTTGTGCAAAACTGCTCCCGCCTAACTCTAAAGCACTGTATGAGAAATCAATATATAAAATTTCGCTATTTGCTACATTCTGAATAGCCGGCGATACAATTTGCCTGATATTACTTACCTCGGCAGCAGCTGAAATAATAACTGTACCCGGTGCATAAACCACTCCATCCTTATATTTTTGAGTCATTGAAAGTGAGTCCTTTCCAGTTGGAATATTTATGCCCAAATCAATAGCAAATTTACTACAAGCTTCAACTGCATTATACAAACGAGCATCTTCTCCGGGATTATTGCAAGGCCACATCCAATTGGCACTCAGTGATATGCCTTTTATATTGTCGGTTAAGGGTGCCCAAACAATATTGGTAAGTGCTTCGGCAATAGAAAGTACAGAGCCATCTTCGGGACTAATTAAAGCACTAACCGGAGCATGTCCCAAGGATGTAGCCAAACCTTTTTTACCCTGATAGTCAAGTGCTGCAACACCCAAATTATTTAATGGTAATTGAATTTCACCAACCGTTTGCTGATGTGCTACTTTCCCGGTAACAGAACGGTCAACTTTGTTGGTTAACCAGTCTTTACATGCAACCGATTCTAACTGTAATATGTTTTCAAGGTAAGTTTCTAAGTTTTTAATATCATAGCCAAGTTCTGCAAATTGATTAGGCAGTGTTTCATCACGCATTACTTTCTTTGGCGGATTACCAAAAAAGTCAAATAGCTCTAAATCAATAGCTTTTTCGTTTTTTTCATGATCAATAATCGTGAAATTGTGTTTGCCGGTTGCTTCACCAACAACATAAATCGGGCTCCGTTCACGATTCGCAATATTTGTGAGTAATTCAATGTCCTGCTCTTTCATTACCAAACCCATGCGCTCCTGTGACTCATTACCCACAATTTCTTTAGCAGATAGGGTAGGGTCACCAATTGGTAATTTTTTTATGTCAATAGTTCCACCTGTTTCTTCTACCAGTTCAGATAAGCAGTTTAAGTGTCCGCCTGCACCATGGTCGTGTATTGAAACCACCGGGTTTTTACCCAATTCAACCATTGCACGAATTGCATTGGCTGCACGTTTTTGCATTTCGGGATTAGAACGCTGCACGGCATTTAACTCAATACGGCTTTCAAATTCACCCGTATCAACCGACGAAACAGCTCCGCCACCCATGCCGATACGGTAATTATCGCCGCCAAGCAATACAATTTTATCACCTTTTTGTGGATGGCCTTTCAGGCTGTCTTCATGTTTTCCGTAACCAATACCTCCGGCAAGCATAATCACTTTGTCGTAGCCAAATTTCTTGTTATTTTCCTGATGTTCAAAGGTTAATACCGAACCACAAATTAAAGGCTGACCAAATTTATTACCAAAATCACTCGCACCGTTCGATGCTTTAATTAGTAACTCAATTGGTGTTTGGTATAACCATTTTCGGGCTTCGGTAGCTTGTTCCCAATCACGGCTTTTTTCTAAACGAGAATATGGGGTCATATAAACCGCTGTTCCGGCTAAAGGTAAACTACCTTTTCCACCTGCCAGACGGTCACGAATTTCGCCACCGGCACCGGTAGCTGCTCCATTAAAAGGCTCAACAGTGGTTGGGAAGTTATGTGTTTCTGCTTTTATTGATAATACAGATTTAATGGTTTTGGTTTCAAAAAAATCTGCCTTGTCTTGAGTTTTTGGAGCAAACTGTTCAATTTCCGGGCCTTCAACAAATGCTACATTATCTTTATATGCCGAAACAATTTTATTATGATTAACTTTTGAAGTCTGGCGGATTAATCCGAAAAGAGAATCAGGCATTTCTTCACCATCAATAACAAATTGGGCATTAAATATTTTATGGCGGCAATGTTCACTATTTACTTGTGAAAAACCAAACACTTCGCTATCAGTAAGTTTTCTGCCTAGTCGATTGCTTAAATCTTCCAGGTATTTAACTTCATCAGTGTTTAGTGCTAAGCCTTCCTTTTTGTTGTATTCCGTAATGTTTTCAATATGAACTACCTTTTCGGGTTTTTTGTCAATGGTAAAAACAGATTGATCTATATTCGTGTAACGATTTTGTAACATAGGGTCAAAATCCGTATTTTCTGATGCTTGTTTGAACTCTTCAATCCGGGAAATACCTTTAATTCCCATATTTTGAGTAATTTCAACTGCATTTGTACTCCAGGGGGTAATCATTTCTTTTCGGGGACCAATAAATTCACCCTCAAGTTTTTTACTTATTAATATTTCACCATCTAACAGCCATGCAAGCTTTGCTTTTAGTTCATCAGTAGGTTCTTGATTAATATTAACTGCATAAATTTTACCCAAATTGTTTTTTGAAAAGATAATCATTTTACCGGATTTTTTAATTTGCTGCAAAGGTAGAAAAAACAAGTTTTTAAATGGAATAAAATTTAATATGCTTGTTTCGTTAAAATATTCTATTTTTGCAAGCTAATTAA
>JAOZNO010000784.1 GCA_029933755.1 Bacteroidales bacterium
ATTCGATAAAGGTTTTTTCGTGTTAAAGGGGAGATTGTTTTCTTCTGAAATAATACTTCTGCCTATCTCCTTTTCGGTATTATTTCTTGCATCTCCGGCAACTTTCCCTCCTCTTTGTGCTACTTTTTTATTCTCAAATATTCCCTCAGGATTTTCATTCTCGGAAATCTCTGTTGTAACCCTTTCACCTAACATTGTAAAAATGAGTTCAAGGTCAGTCATATTATCTCTCAAATTTGCCTTAGATTTTACTGGAATATTTTTATAATCTTTATATTCTTGTGGAGTCATTCCAAAAGTAGCTTTACTAATTTCGGCTGTTAAAATTGCAAAGTCCCGGTGTTCTTTTACACCACTTTTTTTCCATTCATCTGTTAAATTTTGTCTTACGGCAATTTCTCTAAGTCTTTTATCTATCCAATCTTTATTGTAGCCTTTTTGTTCATAAATATCTTTCATCCTTTCCTGGGCTAACTCAGGATTTTCAATTTCTTCTACTCTTTCATATCCAACTTTAGCCAACCATCTTTTAAATGGCTCTGCCTTTGGAGAAGGGATAGATTGGATAATACGAAAAGCACCTTGAGTATTTACACAGTCGGTTTTGTATTTTTTACCATCTTTTGAAGGCAATTTCAGTTGTACCCAAATTGGGGACAACTCAAGTTTAATAAATTCCCTATCTTTTATTTTCCCCCAATATTGTCTTGGTGTAGGGCTATTCGTAAGGACTTCAACAATATCTACAACAGAGTAATACCATTCATCTTCATTCCATACCCGACGGATATTTTTACTTTCAAAAACAATAAGTTTATTTTGATTATTTTCCATTATAAACTCTAATTACTCATCTGTTTATATTTAATTACAGCTTTGGTTTAAATATTCTGGGATGCCGATAATTATCTTCTATGTTTTAATTTACAGATAATTAAAGTCATTAAGTCATTGGTAATTAAAAATAAGTGTTAATTACTAATGACCAGGATCTAATTACTTGTTAGATATATGCGTTGTAGATTTTAAAAATATCCCAGACATCCTAAACTTGAGCATTAATTACTTACAAAGTTAATATTTTTTTATTCATACATGCTAATGTCTTTCTCACAAAAGTAAATCTTCTCACTTTTATCAAAACGGTATTTTTCTATTTCTATTTTATCAAAACTTTGTACAAAATTATCCGCGGTTACTTTAAGTCCTGATTTTTCAAGTCTTAGAGCATAATCATTTCCATATACCCGTAAATGATCATATTGTCCAAAATGCTTTTCGCGTTCTTTAGGATCAGTAATGCTCTGATCTTCGTAGGTTGTTTCCAGGCTATAATCAAGCGGGACTTGTAAAATAGCCCAGCCCCCGGGTTTTAAAACACGATAAATCTCTTTAGTTGCTTTCAATTCATCATCAATATGTTCTAATACATGGTTACATAGTAAAACATCAAAAGTATTATCGTCAAAAGGCATTTCCCTTATATCCATTTTTACTTTTGCAATAGGCGATTCCAAATCTGCTGTTATATAATTTAAGTTTTCTAATTTCTCAAACCGCTTATAGAACGGCTGTTCTGGTGCAATATGTAATACATCCAGTTTATCAGTAAAAAAATTAGTTTTTTCCTGTAAATAAAACCAAAGTAAGCGATGCCTTTCCAGGGACAAACAAGATGGACAAAGTCTGTTATCCTGTCCCAGGTTTCCATATGGAAGGAATTTTCTATAATGCTTTGAACAGACGGTACATTCTACTTTGTTTCCAATATAAAAAACGCTCATTATTTTACCAAAAACAAAACTAAATTTAATCAATACAGGCCTTGGTACTTTCCTGACAAGAAATTTGATTAATTCTCTCATTTATTTTCACTTTTTAATTTAAGACTGCAAACTTATTCATAATGTTAATAATTTAAGCAAGCTCTATTAATTAATTTGTCGTAGAAAGAAAATATAACAAATTATGGTTACTAAATCAGTAATCTCAGGAGGTATTAATTGACTATATTCTATTATTAAATGTTAGCCTTTTGGTAGTAATTAAGGACACTTTAGCTTTTATCATCACTATGAGGAAGTTCAGGATTGTTAATTATTTGTTCAAGTTCATTCATTTCTTTCACCCTATTTTCCAGATCCCATTGAATCGTTTTTCTTAATTCATCTAAATGTTCAATATGTAGAATTTTAAATAGAGCTGCGGCACAATGATAACGAATAAGGTCGTCATTCTTACCAGTTTGCGATTTTATTACATGAAATAATATAGGTGCTGCCTTTTTTTTACTCCCCTTTTCTCCAATTGCCTGCCAAATTGAATAATAACTATCCCATTCAGCATTCTGAATCAACTTCAACAATTCATTCTCCGATTTATTCATATAATCTTCAAATGTATCTTCGGCTCTTTGTTCCCAAATATCTTTCCAGTGCATTGCTCGAAATATTTGTTTCCTTTTGCTAAAGGCCATCTCTAATAATTAATTTACAGCAAGATTTTCAGAGTTATTTACTAAAGTTTAGCACTAGATAAAATTAAGATTAATTATCTATTATACAATTATTTATATCGATTTAAATTCTTTGCGTAGCTTTGTGGGGTCTTTGCGCTTCTTTGCGGAATAGCTAT
>JAOZNO010000785.1 GCA_029933755.1 Bacteroidales bacterium
CCAATGACTAATTCCCTGTAAATTAAAACATAGAAGATAATTATAGAGACCCCTGAATATTTAAACCAGAGCCGAAACAATACACTCTTATTTTTAATAAGATTATCCGCTAAGCGGCTTTTCGAAGTGCCGTCAATGTTTGCAACTTGCAAATCATAGCCTGTAACTAACTCTATATACAATTATTATACCTTTTATACAGCCACATTATATTCTCTTAGTGCATCATTTAAGGATGTTTTAAGATTTGTTGAGGTTTTTCGTTTACCAATAATCAGGGCTGCTGGTACCTGAAACTCACCGGCAGGGAACTTTTTTGTAATTGTTCCGGGTATTACTACAGACCTTGCAGGTACTACGCCCCGGTATTCAACAGGTTCTTTACCCGAAACATCAATTATTTTTGTAGATTTGGTAAGTACTACATTTGCTCCAAGTACAGCTTCTTTTTCTATTTTAACTCCTTCAACAATAATACAGCGTGAACCAATAAAACAGTCATCTTCAATAATTACCGGTGCTGCCTGCACGGGTTCCAATACGCCACCAATACCTACGCCACCACTTAAATGAACATTCTTTCCAATTTGTGCACACGAACCTACGGTTGCCCAGGTATCAACCATTGTTCCCTCATCAACGTAAGCACCAATATTTACATACGATGGCATCATAATAACACCACTTGAGATATATGCACCATAACGAGCCACCGCATGAGGAACAACTCTAATACCAAGCTCTTTGTAGCCAGTTTTTAATTTCATTTTATCATAAAATTCTAAAACACCAGCCTCCATTACTTCCATTTTTTGTATCGGAAAATATAATATAGTTGCTTTCTTAACCCACTCATTTACCTGCCAACCGTTTTCTGTTGGTTCAGCAACACGTAATTTGCCTTTGTCCATAAGTTCAATTACTTTACGTATGGCATCTTGTGTTTCTTGATTTTCTAACAAAGAATTGTCATTCCATGCCTTTTCTACCAAATCTTTAAAATGTTCTATCATAGTTTAACGTATTATTCTGCAACAACTTATTATTATTGTCGCAAAATTATATAAATTTGTTCAAAAAAGATTATGCAATCAAGAAGAAAGTTTATAGTTACTACCACAATTTCTGCTATTGGAGTATCATTAATATCAGGTTTTAAGAGTCCTTTACAACTTATAAATGAAGATGACAAATTGAAAAAACGTGCAAAAAAGATTCATAATAAAATATTAACACTTGATTCACATTGTGATACGCCTTTGACAATTCTGAATCAGAATATCAATATGGGCGTGAGAAATAATACACAAAAGACGGGTACTAAGGTCGATTTTCCCCGAATGAAAGAAGGGGGATTGGATGCTTCATTTTTTGCAGTATTTCTCGGTCAGGGAAAACGAAATGATGAGGCAAACAAAAAAGCCAAAGCCAAAGCACTAAATATATTTGATGCTATTCATAAGTCAATAAAGGAAAATCCTGAACAGGCAGAGTTAGCATTAACAGTTAAAGATGCA
Organism: Bacteroidales bacterium; assembly: GCA_029933755.1. GTDB lineage: Bacteria > Bacteroidota > Bacteroidia > Bacteroidales > NBLH01 > NBLH01. The sequence goes on from JAOZNO010000785.1 coordinate 1,518, forward strand.
TACCGAATTGAAAAGTCAGGGAAAAGAGCTATTTATATAGGAATTGAGAATGGTTATCCTATTGGAAAAGATATTGGAAATATTGAGGAGTTTTATAATTTGGGTACAAGATATATTACGCTTTGTCATTCATCAAATAATGATATTTGTGATTCTTCTACGGATAAAAAGGGTTCTGAACATGATGGAATAAGTTCTTTTGGTGAGCAAGTTGTTAAGGAGATGAACCGTCTGGGTATTATGGTAGATGTTTCGCATGTTTCAGATAAATCATTTTATGATGCAATAGAATTATCAAGAATCCCGGTAATCGCTTCTCATTCATCAGCACGTGCAATTTGTGATCACCCAAGAAATATGAATGATGAAATGCTTAGGGCACTGGCAACAAATGGTGGTGTTATTCAGCTATGTATTTTGAATAGTTATATAAAAACACAGCCACCTAATCCTGAACGTGAAGATGCTTTTAAAAAGCTTCGTGAAAAATATAATAACTATGAAGATTTGACTAAGGAGCAACAAACTGAAGCTTCTAAGGCGTGGAGACAGATAGATGTTGATTTTCCTGGTGTTTTAGCCGATGTGTCTGATGCGGTTGACCATATTGACCATATAGTAAAAGTTGCCGGAATTGACCATGTTGGTATTGGTACTGATTTTGATGGCGGTGGCGGTATTAGCGGTTTTTTTGATATTAGTGAAGCGGGTAATGTTACTTATGAACTGGTAAAGCGTGGGTATTCAAAAAAAGATATTGAAAAAATTTGGAGTGGGAATTTTATGCGTGTTTTTAAACAGGCTGAAGAGTATGCAAAGCAAATACAGTGATAGAAACAATGAGTCCAGTCTAAAAAGGTATAATGTCTGAAAAAGAACCCTGACAGGGTTTGTTAATTAGCTGTTTCACAGATGTTTTACTTTTTAGTATTTTGCAAATATAACCCTGTCAGGGGTTTTTAGACTAAGCTCAACAATCAATGGTTCGTTAAACTTTGCCAAAGCTATCGTTTCATCTTATTAAATCATTAATAATCAGCACTATACCAATAATAAATAAACTTTGGCAAAGTTTTCATTTTCAATTGATTGGAAAAAATGTACCGAACTATTA
>JAOZNO010000786.1 GCA_029933755.1 Bacteroidales bacterium
TTATTTTTTCTCTGAAAATGTACAAAAATCCCCTTTATACTACATAATTCTATTAAATATTCTCAAATTCCGTCAAATTCTTCCAATCTCTAATAAATACTTAACAATTATTTAACTAAGCATTTAATAAATCACGTATAAGTTACAATAATAGAAAAATATAGGCATCTAGCAGTATTTGCTTTACTTAAATAAAGAGATATTTACTTGTAATATAAATTATTTACTTAAAGTATTCGTTTTGTTAGATTTTTTTTATTTATATTTGTCATTGAATAAAGTATTCATTAATTCTGAATGTTTAAATGAAGTCAAACTGGTTAATCATATTGTTAGTTATTGTAGCAGGAAGTACGATTAACCTGGGGAGCACTTTGAAGTTTGGGACTCCATCTATTGAGTTTGTTGGGAACGAAGAGTTCTCTGGAAAAAATGGAGATGTGTTTATTTATTCAATAAAGTTACGTTCTAACGATAATTTGGTAAATTTTAATGTAATTCCAAGTGTAATTGGTGAAAATCAGGATTGTAAATTTAATTACGTTTTTGATGAGAATACCAACGAAGCATTTGTGAATTACTTATATGTTTTACCAGAGGATGCAAATGATATAAAAGAAGTAGTTTTAACTTTTATGTTAAGCGATTCAAAGGAATCTAATATTAGAACGAAAGTAATAAGTATAAAAGAAGAATTAAATTTTGCTGATGGTAGTGATGAAATAGTAAATACCACAGGAATTTAATTTGCTAAAGATACTGGAAATAAAAGCCAGAGAAGATGCACCATATGTTTTTATGGATGCAGAAGAAGGGTTCATTGAAATTAAAGGAAAATCGTATCCTCCGGATGTTGCTATATTTTACGAGCCAATATTAAATTGGCTTGACGAATATTTGAAACAGGGACGTAAAGAGATGAATTTGAATTTGATAATGGATTATTTTAATACTTCATCATCAAAATTAATATTAGATATTCTTTACAAACTTGAAGAAATTGACCAATCAGGGAAAAAAGTAACCGTAAATTGGTATTATCCGGAAGACGATGAAGAAATACTCGATTTGGGTGAAGAATATGAAGGTTTAGTTGATCTTAAATTCCGACATATTAGTTATCTCGACGAGCTTTAAATGTAGATTTGTGCTGCACAGATTCTGACTGAAAAATGAAAATAGTACTTGTAGGGGGTTCGATATTTTTCAATTTCTTTCCAAGGTCAAGCAGCGAAATAAATCCCGACTTTATGTTGGGATTTTTTTTTGTCCAAAATTTATGTATTTTTGATATATTATTATTAGTGCGAGTCTATTATGACTTACTTTTAGTTTTTTAGTATGTGGAACTTATTTTAAGATGGTTCGAATCTGGTAGTAAGCTGTCTACAGTAGGCAGTAGCTCTACAAAGTCTGCTTACTGAAAACTGAATACTGTTCTCGTTTAAAAATAGTAAAAAGCATAAAAAAATATAAAACTTTGACTTTATTGATACACTAATTAGAGTTCGTCTATAATGTCTTACTTTTTCATTTTTTTTTATATGAAGCTTATTTTGAGATTTGTAGATGTTTGCAGTAAGCAGTCTACAGTACGCTGTAGCTTTGCAAAGTCTGCCTACTGAGAACTGAGTACTATTTTTGTTCCAAAATGGTAAAACACTTTAAAAAGCAAAAAAAAAGCATTTCTTAGCATGAATTAATCAGCATAGATAAGCGAATACTAATATCAATCTCTAAACCCTATAAAAGATTACAGATGTTTGAAACTATTGAACAAAGAGCCGGAGAAGATACGCCTTACGTTTTGTTAGATGTAGACGGTAAATGTAAATTTGAAGGAAAATCCTATCCTGAGGATATTGCAAGTTTCTATTTTCCTATTATAAAATGGTTTAAAAAGTATGCTGAATTTGGAAGAAATGATCTTGTAATTGATATGAAAATGTCTTATTTTAATTCTGCTTCTTCAAAAATGTTTATTGATATTTTTGAAAGTGCAGGTGATTTAAAAAACAAAACAGTTACTGTAAACTGGTATTACCCCGAAATTGATGAAGAAATTTTAGAAGCTGGTAAAATTTACCAGGGATTAACAAACCTGAATTTCAACTTCATTTTATTTTAACTCCTTGTCACTTAGCTTATATGCTATACTTAATCAAAAAATAACACAAATTACTATTCTAATACAGAGAGCTCGCTCCACTAATAGGAACTTATTGGTTTATTTGATATTGTGATGCATAATATTACTTTTAAGTCTTAGAACCTGTTTTTTTGTTTTACAAGTAAAGAAAGAGCATGTGGACAATACAGAAATATCCATAATAGAACTCTAAAAAGTTGGTATACACAAATGTTATGGGCAAGCGTAGGACAACCACACAAATGAAGAACTGACAAGAAAACCCGTTTTACTTACGAAAAAATTCAATAATTTCAGACTTAAATAGTACTTTCAGTTGACATTTATTTGTAAATTTGCCAAGGTATAATTGAAAAAAGATATATCAAAATTACAAGGCAACTTTGAAAATAAAAATATGAGTAAGGCAAAAATATCCATACGCTTTTTTGACGACCGCGAAGTGCGTGCTGTTTGGGACGAAGAAAATGCCAAGTGGT
>JAOZNO010000787.1 GCA_029933755.1 Bacteroidales bacterium
CGAATTTCTACAAATAAGAAAATTATAAAATGTTTTGTTGAACCTAATAACCACTTAACTAATTATACTGTTAAACGAAATAATGGTATTTATAATTTTAATGATGGAAAAATTCATCATATTGAAATTATAGCTACAGATTTTTATGGTAATTTAAAAAGAACAGCCTTTAAAGTTAAATCTGATTCTACTTATTTGAAAAAGAAAGAAAGTAAAGGGGAGCATTTTAAACAAAAAATGTTTTATCAGAAGACTAATTATTTTGATACTCCTGGGTTAAAGCTTACTTTTCATAAAAACAGTTTGCTATATAATTTAAATTTCCAATATTATACTACAGTTCCTAAGTATCGTGCATTTTCTAAAATTCATCATATTCATAAAGAATCAACACCTTTATTTAATAAAATCTCAATTGCAATAAAAGCGGATAGTTTGCCCGAATCATTATCTGAAAAAGTATTAATAGCACGAATTTCAAAAAATGGTAGTTTTATACCAACGGGTGGAAAATTTATTGATGGTTATGTTATTTCAAAAATAAATTATTTGGGAAATTATGTTATTTTAACGGATACTATTCCTCCTGTAATAAGACCAGTTAATAAAAGTAAAAACAAAACTGCGAAGCAGAAAACTTTGCAATTCAAAATTTTTGATAACTTATCAGGCATCAAGAAATATAATGGGTTTATTGATGGTGAATGGGTACTATTTAAATACGATGTGAAATATCATTTAATTAAATGCAATTTAGCAAAAGAACAGATAAGATCAGGAACTCATGAACTATTATTAGAAATTGAGGATTATAGAGGAAATGTTACCATATATAAATCAAATTTTGTTTATTGATAAAATAATTAAATGAAAATTGATGTGATACTATTTAGCGTTTGTCCATAAAGTCATGCTTTGTCAACTTTCAGATGTGTTAAACTTGTAACTACTCAGTCACCCAATGGTCAAAAAAATGCCACAGATTCACAGATTTTAAAACAAGCAAAGCTTGTTTTTCTGTGAAAATCAATAAAATTGATTTTTTTAATCTGTGAACGGCTTTAGCCCTCAACACAGTTAATCTGTGGCATATAATTGTTTATGAGGTCTATAAATATACTGAATAGTAACTTAAACTTTAATTAAAAGACATAAGAAGTTGGCAGTAATCAGTCTACAGTATGCAGTGGCTCTGCAAAGTTTGCCTACTGATAACTGAAGACTGTTCACACTTCAAAATAATAAAAAGCACAAAAATACGTAAAACACTAATACTATAGACACACTCTATTTAGTTTTTTTCAATGTCCTCAAAATCAGCTGAATATGCTTTCTTTTTATTTTTTGTGATTGCTTTTTATACTCAACTTCCAATTATTTATAATTTTTTTTATATTTTTAACATATAATTAAATAATAGAAATTGTAGATGAAAATTTTAATTGTTGAGGATGATTTTGGCTCAAGAGAATACTTGTTAAACCTTATTCAGCTTGAGGGCTATGATGTACGTGCTGTTGTTAATGGTGAAGAAGGCTTATCGGAGTATAAAGCTTTTGATCCGGACATAATTATAAGTGATATACAAATGCCTATAATGGACGGTCTTGAAATGCTGAAAATTTTAAGGCAGGATAAATCAGATACTATTTTTATTATTACTACGGCGTATGGTAGTGAAGATTATGCAATTGATGCATTAAGATTAGGGGCAAATAATTATTTAAAAAAGCCTATTAAAAGGAAAAGCCTCGTTGGGCTTATCAACAAGTATAAGCTAATAGTTGAAAGTCATAAACTTGCAAAAAAAGCTGAAGGAACACTTTTGAAAAAGAATTTAACCCTTGAGTTTAATACTGATATTCAACATATTCCAAATATAATTAGTCAGTTAGTTTCTGATATGGGAGTTAAATTGGATGATTCAGAGATTACAAATATTGAATTGGGACTTGATGAACTTATTACCAATTCTGTAGAACATGGTAACCTTGGAATTACATTTGAAGAAAAGGTAAAGGCTTCAAATGATAATACTATGCTTGAGCTATATAATGATAAAATGAAAGATGGAAAGTTGGCCAGGCGAAAAATAAGAGTAAAATATAAACTGCGTCCAAAGTATTGCGAATGGATAATTAAAGATGAAGGAAAAGGTTTTGACTGGAAACTTATTCCGAATCCAACTAAAGGTGCTCAGCTGATGGAGTTAAATGGACGTGGAATTTTTATTACTCATTTTCTTTTTGACGAAATGGAATATCTCGGAAAAGGTAATAAAGTACGAGTTCGAAAAAATATAAAGTAAATAATTCGTCATTGCGAGTCACAAGGCCTGGAAAAAGACCCTCAAGGTGTTATGACAACTTATCCGCCAAGCCGCTCAAGCGGCTAGGCGGGTTTTAGATCACATTTTTGTAATCCGCTCATTTACAGCTTCTTTTTAAGAAGTTGTCATTAGTAGTCCGAAGAATGAGGATGAAGCAATGACAATTTTAGTTTGTCTGTGGTAAACTTTTATCTCTTTAATATCTTTTAGCTGTATGCTTATACTGCAAAAGGTTTGCAACAGTATCTGTCCCGAACTTGATTCGGGAATAAGTCCGGCAAAGAAAAAATG
>JAOZNO010000788.1 GCA_029933755.1 Bacteroidales bacterium
TTTAAGTACATAATCACTAATAGAGACAACAAAACGGGCTTGATTTTCGTAAAAAGAGGAGTAAAAAGAGAATTTCTGTCCCAGATCTCCTTTAAATTCAATACCCCGGGTATTAGTATAGTAACTTTGGTTAATCCCTTGGGCTTGTTTATATTCAAAATGAAAAAGAGGGTTTACTCTAAAATGAAATCCTTCCGTTTTAAAATCAATAAAATCTTCTTTTCTCAATTTTCGATAAATCCAGTTTGCTTTATGTTTAGTCAAATATTTTTTGTCTCTTTCCGGATTGTTCAGGCTTGTGTCAGAAATATTTAAGAGTTGCAAATTGTTTTCTGAAATTGGTTTTACCGTAGAGGTATATGTAGAATCACTCTGTTGAAGCAAATAACTAATCTGCTGACTTGTTTTAAAATCTAAAGAATAGTTTAATTGTTGACTATAGGTTCTTAGGTGTACCCACAATATGAAAAAACTAATAACCAGAAATTTTATGTTAAGGTTTTGCTGCATTTGGTTTAATCTATTCTGCTTGCTGAATATTTTGTTAGTCTGCAAAATTCATGCAGGTTAGCAAGATAAAAATAAATCATCAAAAAAAAAGGGTCAGATGGATTTTAATCTACCTGACCCTGTTTTTATATTACTTTATAGACAAACGATAAGTATACTTTAGTTCTTTCGGTTAAAAGCTAAGCAATGTTATTCCTGCTGAAACGGGGAATACTTCAGGGCCACGATTATCTTTATATAAAGGTACTAAATCATAATTTACAAATAGCTTAATAAACCGGTAACCAATTCTTGCTGTTAATCCATATTTCAACCCCGGGATTTGAAAGTCAGATCGGTTTTTACTTTTACTACCATCATATTTTTGTACCATTTTTGATGTTAGTTTTAGAGAGCCTACCGCACCAAAACCAACATGTATTCTATGAGGAGATTCAGCTACAGGTATTTGAAATTCAAAAATTAGAGGTATGGTTAAATACCATAAGTTTAATGCATTCTTTTTGTAGTCAAGTACTGTCTCAGGTTCAGCTATTATTATTCCGCTTGTTGGGTCTTCGTAAACATTTACATTGTTTCTGTAATGATAATTGTTCCAGGTGCTTCCCATTCCGGTAACTAAACCCATGTTTTTTGAAAATGGGATACTAAATTCTATAAAATTGATAGTGAATACCCATGATGCCTCTGGTGTTAACTCAAATAAAGGGTCATCAAGAGTCGTCTTGTTGTCAGCGTTTACATAGTTGTTTAAGCCTAGTTCAAAACCTGCCCAATGTCCACTAAACTTCTTTTTCTTACTAAATGGTGACAAATTATCCCAGTCAGAATACCAATCTTCATCAGCATCCCAGTCAAATTCATCATCATCATTTTTCCAGTCTTCTTTTTCTATTTCTTCTTCAATGTCTTCAATACCTTTTTCAAGTGCATTTAGCTCTTTTTCAAGATCCTTTTGTAAAGCTTCTTGTTTTACTAAATCTTCTTCAAGCTTTTTGAGAATTTCTTTATCCTCTGAGTTTTTCAGCTGTTTTTCAAGAAGTTCAAGCTCTTCCTGTACTTTTTCCTGTACTTTTTCTTTTTCTTCAATAAGAAGCTCAAACTTTTCTTTACCTTTTTCAAGTTTTTCTAATTTTTCATCATCATCATTGCCCTCATTGTCAATAATAATAATTTTTGTATCCCCCAGTCTTATTTTTGTGGTGTCTTTTTGTGCAAATGTAATTGCAACAGACAGTAGCATGTAAAATAATAATAAACTAATTTTTTTCATCTTTTCTGTTTTTTAATAATAAAAACATCATATTTTAAGTGATTATTTGCAAATTTGTCGACTAATTTAAAATATGACATGTTAAATAAAGTTAATACTCCTGTTTTCTTATAGGACGAAAATGTGCATATATTTGTTACAAAAATAAATGGTTATTTTTATAATAACTCATTGGTCAAACAAAAAGGCTGTTTAATGGAAATTTTTAACCCGTTCGTACTTAAGAGCCTATATTGCCGTTTCTTATTTTGAAACTAAGCAACCAACTTACCATATTACTTGTCTATATCTATAATAATATTTGTATGACAAAATGAAACAAAATTGTTTTTTTTGCGTATAATAAAAGAAAAAGAGATTTGTTTTTGACTTTAGGTATAGTATTTGCAAAATAGTTTGTTAATATTCATCAAATTGGTTTTTTACTTTGAGTAAATAACTGCAATTTTGTGAATTAGTTTTTATGTATGAAAAAATATTTATCAATAGTATCATTTATTATTATTTTTGTTCTTGCACCGGCATTTGTTGAAACGGCTATTGCACAGCCGCCACCGCCACCGCCACAGGATATTCCAATTGACGGTGGTTTAGGGTTTTTGTTGGCAGCCGGTATTGGCTATGCAGCAAAAAAACTACATTCTTCAAAGAAAGATAATAATAATCCTACAGCGTAAAATCGCTTTACTATATTCACATTCCCCTTTATATCTTCCAACTGGTTTAAAATAAATGTGACACTTAGAATGATTTTTTTTACATTAATTTACAAGTAATTAGAGATTAGTAACTGGTAATTAAAATGAAAGGTAATTTTATTTAATTACTAATTGCCAA
>JAOZNO010000789.1 GCA_029933755.1 Bacteroidales bacterium
AAATGGAAAAAGAATAATTGTTAATGTGACACAAACCTATATTATTGGTGTTCAGCCCGAAAATGGCAATATTTTATGGAAATTTGATTTTAAAAAGTATAGAGAAAGAAGAAACAATTATGCAAACACACCGCTTTATTATGATGGCGGACTATTTGTAAGTAATGGTTATAATCATGCAAGTGTAAAATTAAAACTAGCGGATGATTTAAGTTCTGCATCTTTAATGTGGGTAGATACCGTTTTGGATATTCATCATGGAGGGGCTGTAAAAATTGGTGATTATATTTATGGTTCCAATTGGGAACACAATCGAATGGGTAAGTGGGTTTGCCTTGATTGGAATACTGGTAAAGTAATGTATGAAACAAAATGGAAAAATAAAGGTTCTATTATCTCAGCTGACGGGATGTTGTATTGCTCAGAAGAAAAAACAGGTTATGTTGCCTTAGTGAATGTGAACCCAAAAGAATTTAAAGTTATCAGTTCGTTTAAAACACCAAAAGGTACCGGGCCATATTGGGCACATCCGGTAATTAATAATGGCTTATTATATGTAAGGCATGGCACTGCACTTATGGTTTATGATATTAAAAATTAGCTAAACAAAAAGAATATAAAGTATTATAAAAGTTTGATGATAAAATATGCTCAAAAAACTAATTCTTAAAAATATCATCCCAATAATAGCGATATTTAGCTTTACAGTATTTGTTTCCTGGCTTTTACACGACCCGGTTAAAGACCTGACTGTTAGTCTACCGGGATTGGATAACAGACCTGATAGTATTTCGGGTAAGCGGGAAAAAGTGAAAATTGGTGAGGATTTTGAATCTTTTTCTACAGAAACATCTGAGCTAACTGATAGCTGGACTCGTTTTCGTGGTGCAGATTTTGACAATATCAAAAAAAACAGTGTTAAACTGATAAGTAAATTTGGTAATGAAGGCCCTAAGATACGATGGTCAGTTGAATTGGGTGAAGGACATGCAGCACCTGTTATTTATAACGGAAAAGTATATTTGCTGGATTACGTTGAGGATAAAAAATCTGATGTTTTAAGATGTTTTTCACTCGAAAGTGGCAAGGAATTATGGCAACGTGGCTATAAAATTCATGTCAAACGTAACCATGGAATGTCACGGACAGTACCGGCAATAACTGAAAACTACATTGTTACCATTGGGCCCATGGGACATGTCATGTGTTCGAATCCAAAAAATGGTGATTTTTTATGGGGAATAAACCTTGAAAAAGATTATGCTGCTGAAATTCCCTTTTGGTATACTGGTCAATGCCCTTTAATTGATAATGATACGGCAATTTTTGCACCGGGTGGTAAATCACTCATGATTGGAGTGGATTGTGCTACCGGAGAAATAGTTTGGGAAACTCCAAATCCAGATAAATGGCAAATGTCACATTCCTCTATTATGCCCATGGAGTTTGAAGGCAAAAAAATGTATGTATATGCCGCAATTGGTGGGATTTGTGGTATTTCAGCTGAAGGTGATGATAAAGGACAGCTTTTATGGAAAACAACTGAGTTTGCACCTTCTGTAGTAGCTCCTTCACCACTTATTTTAAATAATGGAAAAATTTTACTCACAGCTGGTTACGGTGCCGGAGCCATTTTAGTTCAGTTAATCCGCCAAAAGTCGGACAGGCAAAAAACAAATAATACATTTTCGGTTAAAACATTGGAAAAATATAAACCAAAAAAAGGAATTGCATCGGAACAGCAAACTCCTATACTCTTTAACAAACATATTTTTACCATTTTACCTAAAGATGCCGGCTCAAAGCGTAATCAACTTGTTTGCAGCAGTATAGATGACTGCACCAAAATATTATGGACAAGTGGAAAAACGGATCGATTTGGCTTAGGGCCTTATATAATTGCAGATGGTAAATTTTTTATCCTTAAAGATGATGGAACTTTAACTATTGCCAAAGCAAGTACTACAAAATTTACGGTTTTAGATAAAAAAAGGGTTTTTGAAGGTCAGGATGCCTGGGGGCCAATTGCTATTGCTGATGGTTATTTACTAATGCGGGATTCAAAAAAAATGGTTTGTATTGATATTCGTAGATAAAATTCATGAACCTTTAGCTCGGCGGTAGCCAATTTTATCTACGAATATCAATACCCCGAAAATTAATATCAATATGAAAAATAAAATAACAATAGTCCTTTCAATATTCCTTATTCTGGCAGTGTTAATAGTTATGTCCTACGATTTATTTTTAGGAACTGAAGGAAAAAAAGACAACCAGTATGAATATGATTTAACTGAGCTTAAAAAAATTGATAAAAGCAAAATATGTTATTCTGAAATTAAGCAAATAAACCCTGATTCAGAAAAATTATATGGAATTGCTATTGATACAGAGGATAATATATACATCACAACTGATACTAAAGTTTTAATATATAATCAAAACCTTGAGCTCATCCAAACAATTAAAACTAATGATAAAGCACGTTGTATAAATATCGGTTCCGATGGTAGAATTTATCTGGGTATGAAAAATTATCTTGAAGTATGGGATAAAAGTGGAACTTTAATCAGCCGTTGGGATACCATCAATAATGTAGCAAGGATTACAAG
>JAOZNO010000790.1 GCA_029933755.1 Bacteroidales bacterium
ACTTGTAAGGTTAAAACAAGGATATTATACATTTTCGGAATTAAAAAACAAACCAGGGGTTTCATACTATTTTGCCAACAGAATATATAAGCCGTCATACATTAGCCTCCATACTGCCTTGTCGTTTTATGGCATTATTCCGGAAGCAGTTGTACAAATAACAAGTGTAACTTCGTTAAAAACAGCAATATTTAAAAATGATTTTGGAGAATATTCATACAAAACTATCAAAAATGATTTGATGTTTGGTTATGATTTAAAACAACAGGCAGACGGAACAACTTTAAAATTTGCCAAACCAGAAAAAGCATTACTAGATTTGTTTTACCTTTATCCATTTTATAATTCTGTGCAAGAAATGAATGAATTGCGTTTAGATGAGGATTTTCTTCAAGATGATTTAGATATTAATAAAATGAAAGAGTTTACAGCTAAATTTAAAAACAAAGCACTTTCTAAACGTGTTGAATTGCTTTTTGAAGCCTATGAATTATGATAGAAATTAATTTAATTAAGAAATACTTCCCTAAGCAAATTCAGGATAATCCTGTTTATCACAAATATATGCTAAAAGAATATATTCAGTTGTTAATATTGGATTATCTTTCAACAACTGCTTATATAAGAAAACTATCGTTTATTGGCGGAACAAATTTGCGGTTAATAAAAGGAATAGACAGATTCTCGGAGGATATTGATTTTGATTGCAAAAACTTATCCAAAGAAGAGTTTATGATGATGACAAATGATGTCTTGGTATTTTTAAACAAAAACGGTTACAAGGCAGAAGCAAAAGACCGCAAAAATGACAAGTTAAAAGCATTTCGAAGAAGTATTTATTTTCCTGAATTTTTATTTGATTTGGGATTAAGCGGGCATCGTGAAGAACGCTTTTTAATAAAAATTGAGAGCCAGGACCAATTGATAGCTTATGAACCAATTGTTGTAAATATTAAAGGATGCGGATTTTTTTTTCCTGTTCCTGTTCCATCTGACGAAATACTTTGCAGCATGAAAATATCAGCATTATTGTCGCGTAGTAAAGGTCGTGATTTTTATGATCTCATGTTTTTGCTTGGCCTATCAAGTCCTGATTATAATTTTTTATCAAAAAAAACTGGTATTAACAATTTATTTGAACTAAAACAATCAGTTGAAAAAATGCTTAACTCGGTTGACCTTAAAATGAAGATGAAAGACTTTGAGCATTTGCTTTTTAATAGGAATAATAGCTCTCGTATTCTTCGTTTTGGAGAATTTATCAGAACTTGGTAGTTATTAGTTGTAATTAGCCTCTGAACGGAAATAGCAAAAAACAAATTAAAAAAGCAAAATGTCAAACGTTCTCAATATTAGAGAGACCTAAAAAACTCATTAGATAACGCAAAAGAAGAAAAAACGATTGAAATTGCAAAAGAAATGCTAAAAGAAAACGAGCCAATTGATAAGATTGTTAAATACACGAAATTATCTGAAGAAGAAGTAAGAAACTTAATGAAATAATATTTTATTTGTATTTCCCGATATTCGGGACAGGCAGTGAGATTGCTGTCACTAAGTTCAGAACAACCGGCTCAATGGGAATTAGAGTGATACTTTTTTTATACATTAATCAAATGAACTGATCATTACCAGTTAATAGTCCCCATTTTGTGCTGATGGAAAAATCTGCGTTCATCTGAGTACATCTGCGGAAAAGAAAATATTGTCCGCAGATAATCACACATTTTCGCAGATAATTAACGGCTTAAGATTTAATAAAGTATCCGTACATCTCCAATCGTCATTCAATATTTTAAATCATTAACTACCCCATATATACCCAAAACGGGTTAAAATTAGACTTTTATAAATATATTGCATATTGATTGTCAGCGATTTGAGCCATTTAGCAATATAACAATTTAACCATTTAAAGTATAATAATCTCTAATTGGCGGCATTCTTAAATATTCAGTAGTTTTATACTTACGATCGAAATTCACAAACATAGCTGCTACATGTTCTTCTGTTTCTCCCATAACCTCGGCTACTTCTTTCGGTGAATATCCATTTTCGTAACCATACCAGTACCTGTCCATTAAATCATAAGGTAATTGATAGAAAAACTCTTCCTGGGTTTGTTCTGCGGTATAGGTATCTGTTGTAGGTGTACGATTAATAATTTCTTGTGGCACACCAAGATATTCCGCAATTTGATAAACCTGCGTTTTGTATAAATTCCCAATAGGCATAATATCAGCACCACCATCACCATATTTAACAAAAAAGCCTTGTTCCGTTTCATGTTTATTTGGTGTGCCAACAACAGCATAGTGCAATGCCTCTGCATGATAATACACCATCGACATCCTTGCCCTTTGTTTGAAGTTAGAAGCAGCAACTATTTGCATATAATCTTTTGCATTAAGCCTTGCCTCTTTCCCATTCCCATCAGGATCAATTACAGTTAACGAAAACAATGGTGGAAGCTTACTAAACAGCCCGCTTTGTTTGACCCCGATTTTCATTTTGTAACTTGTGGGGTCATACTCAGGAAACATCCGACTAACAGCTTCGTCACGACGCTCGTAACACTGAAACCCATTTAAGCTTGGGGTAAGA
>JAOZNO010000791.1 GCA_029933755.1 Bacteroidales bacterium
GAAGAATGGGCTTTTGGAACAATGGGCATAAAGGATAAAGCAAAATATTTTATTACGCTTTATATTGAAGATATTGGTGACCTTATAAAGGAAACCATAAGCCCAAATTTTGAGTTTACAAAATATGCAGAGCATTTAGCTCGTTCTGCAGGTTCTTTTAATAAACTGGAAAACAGCTTGCAAAATGATGCTGATTTTGTTGATGAAATTATGCTCAACTTATTTAAAAAACATATTGATAACTATAAACCAGATATTATAGGCTTTTCAGTTCCTTTCCCTGGAAACTTGTACGGTGCATTACGTTGTGCTCAATTTATTAAAACAAATTACCCCAATATTAATATTATCATGGGGGGCGGTTATCCCACCACCGAACTACGTGAATTAAGTGATGTGCGGATTTTTGACTATGTTGATTTCATCACTTTAGATGATGGTGAAGCACCAATATTACAAATTATTAACTATTTATCTAATAAAACTGACAGAGAAAACCTGCTAAGAACATTTATTTTAGATCAGAAAAAAGTTAAATACATCAATAATCCAGATATTAAAGATATTCCTCATAAAGATATTGGCACACCTGATTATAGCGATTTACCTTTAAACAAATACCTTTCGGTGATTGAGGTAGCGAACCCTATGCACCGGTTATGGTCTGATGGGCGTTGGAACAAATTGACACTTGCCCATGGTTGTTACTGGCACCGTTGTACTTTTTGTGATACCAGCCTTGATTATATTAAAAGATATGATACAGCCCAAATTAATACAATTGTTGATCGTATTGAAAAAGTAATGAATCAAACAGGTGAAACGGGTTTCCATTTTGTGGATGAAGCTGCACCACCATCTTTATTAGCTGAATTGGCAATAGAATTAATTAACAGGGAAATAAATATCAGTTGGTGGACAAATATTCGATTTGAAGCAGGCTTCACTACTGATTTAGCCCAATTATTATCAGCTTCGGGCTGTATTGCTGTTTCAGGAGGTATAGAAGTTGCGTCTGATCGATTATTAAAGTTAATTAATAAAGGGGTTAATTTAAAAACAGTTAGTAAATCAACCCGAAGTTTTCGTGATGCAGGAATTATGGTACATGCCTACCTAATGTATGGTTTCCCAACACAAACGGAACAGGAAACGATTGATTCACTTGAAGTTGTTCGTCAACTTTTTGAACTAGAACTTATTAATTCGGCGTACTGGCATTTATTCACCACTACTATTCACAGCCCTGTTGGCATAAACCCTAATAATTTTAATATTCAATTGCCCACAGGACAAAAAGGGACATTTGCCAATAATGATTTGATTCACATAGACAAGACTAATGATCATGAAAAATTCGGAAAAGGCTTAAATAAAGCAGTTTATAATTTTATGCACGATATTGGCTTTGATTTTTATATGCAAGAATGGTTTGATTTTCCAATACTGGAAACTACAGTTGACTTACAACTGATTCAAAACTATTTGGAAATAGAAGAAAAAATAGATCGAGAAAAACTAAATCACAGAATTGTGTACATTGGTGAATTACCGATGCTAAAAAAACTAAAAAAGAAATCACAACTTACTTTTTACACAAAAAACAATACAATTAAAATAAAGGATGAACAAGCTATAATTCAATGGGTTTATCAGCTAATAAAAACCCTGAAAGAAAACAATTCTAAAATTAAACTTATTGATTTATCAGCAGATTTTGAAGAAAAAACGGAACGCCCTTTTAGCCTGTTTTTACAATCGAGTAATTGGCAGAAGTTAAGGGATGTGGGGTTATTGTTAGTAAAATAAGTTTGTTTTGGCTGGGTAATAAGGTTGAATTTACTACAAATTAGTTATCTACTAAGGTTTAAACCAAAATATAAGGTTAAAAGAACAATAAGTAATAACCATAATGCTTTAAATAATTGCTTGTTATATTTAACAAGTTAATAAGTTTCTTTAAGGTTATAAAACCTTATCGGTTTGTTACACCTTAGTAGAAAAACCTTATACCCTGATTTAAAACCTTATTACCTTATTTAATAACATATATTATTGTTTTAATAGGGTTATTTTTTTACCCCTGACAGGGTTTGTTAATTTTCTGCTAAACAGTTAATCGGGTTTTTAATATTTTGCAAGCACAACCCTATCATGGGTTTTAAACTCTCGTAAGACGACATTTAAAACCAAAGCCTTCTCTTTGAGCGAAGGCCTTGGTATCGCCAATAACTCTACTTACTAATCTTTAAAAACTTTGCAAGTTACTAACTTAGTAAGTCTTTTTTTTGACTTGCTAAGTTTGGGGCTTCAATGAACAAAACTTACCAGATCTGAAAGACCTTGCAAGTTAAGATTTACACTTTTATAAAGTATAGCCAAAAGTAATATTTTTTGGCGTAATAGACAAATAGTAAGCTAGACAACTCATGCTAAGTTAGTCAATTGCTTTTCAATCAATTTGTCAAAATAATCTATTCCAAAGTGTCTGATTTGTTTAAGGCGTTCATCATCCATTGCAAAACCTTTGATGATGTATTCGTGCAAAATTTCGGTTGCCCATTTACGAAACTCAATTGCTCTGTGCGAATTTACACGAT
>JAOZNO010000792.1 GCA_029933755.1 Bacteroidales bacterium
AACAATAGTTTCTGTTTTCGATACATTAAGCCAATTAAATAAAACAAGTTTACCAAAAAGCTTTACGCATAGGTTAAATTGTAGAAAAATGAAGTGTTATGAGAATCTAATTAAGAGTATTATTATTTGTATTTAACAGAAATAATTCGTAGTAAAAGTTTCTATTTCACCTTAATATAAACCGGGGCTAATTCAATCATTTTAAGATCATTATAAATGAAACTTTCAAATAGAAATCCTCTTATATTTGCTCCATCATACTTATCAAAATAAAATCGTTTTATATAAACTCTACTCATTTGATAGGAAACAGCATAATTGTTATCAATAACTTCATCTCCCTGTAGGGTGAAGCTTCGTGTAGCATTATTAAAGTCATCATAATTTGCACTAACCGTTATTGTTTGAATTGCTGTTGGTGCAAAATATCTTCTGGGGAATTTAGTACTAAATCTAAATGCAAACTCAGTAGAATCTTCAGAGTTTCGTTGTCTTGCAATCACCAACTTTAAAGATTCCCACTTTTTTGCCATTCTCATTAATCTTTTATTATTTAGGGAATCAGTTTCATTTTTTGCACTTTCTCCAACACTACTTCCAAAAGCAAACTTTGATTTTTCAGCTAATTCGTGTTTGAAAAAAGGTCCAACTGCCAACTTCTCGTAATCAAGGCCTATATCCAGTAAATTCCTAAAATCATTTTGAGTACCACTGCCAACCCTTGACGGGATACGCTCAAGATAAATGTCCGACAGGTAATTTTCAGAGAATGGCTTAATGTAGAAAAAACTAAATTCAGTTTCTTTACCTTCTACTTCCACATTCAATCCCGGAATTTCACCATTTTTTCCAGCATATTTGTAAAATAACTGCGATTGCTTTACTTGGTATTCCTGATAAAAAGGGCCTAAAAATATTTTACCGGCCATTAAGCCTTGCTGATGGTCTATTATAAAATCATTTAATGTCCCGGACATTACCTCATTTCCAACATGTTTTACAGAAAGACGATTTGAGGATTTGCCTATCTTAATATAGAACCAATAATATATATCTGAGCCAACAATGGACTTATTATCCTCAGTTTCCTGTGCCTGCAACGAGACACTATTCAGTGCAATAGCTATGATTAAACTATATGTAAAAAACTTCAATATTTTATCCATTACTAGTCTTTAAGTTTAAACTAATACAAATTTTTCAAGCAGTTAAGCAGGAAAATTCATAAAAAGATTTGTATTACAAGATATATATTTAAATTAGCAGTAAGCAATCCAGAATTTACTAACAAAATTTAACGCCCAAAAATAATGCATTTTATCTTAAAAAACAAGTGGAAGCATTTGATTAAGAAGCAGGAAAGGAACTTTTGATGTCGTATGCTCCTGTGTTGCAAGATAAAACACGCACCTAGTAACATTTTTTACGTATATCAATAACTAAACATCTTACTATTGAGTCTGCTCCGAAAAGTGTGATTTTCTGCATTCAGCCGCTAAGCGGGTTTTTAATAAGCAGATATACAGACTAATACATTTTTACTTTTAATAAGATTACCCGCTAAGCAGCTTTTCGGAGTGCCGTCACTATTTTAATATTTAATTCCTTCTGCTTATTTTATTCATACCGTTAAACCCGGTAATAAAATATTTATTACCTGTATAAATGATATTTTTTCTAGAAAAACCATCATACACAACAAGGAAGAATGACAAAACAAGCACACTCAAAAGATATACTGTGGATTAGTGTATTATCTATTATTATTCGTTTTTATAAATTAATCAGCCTAAATTTGTCACACATATTATTAAATAATTAGAAGGTATGAAAAACAAAGTATTACTGCTAATAAGCTTATTTATTATTAGTCAGTCTGTGGAAGCACAAAAAAAGTTTTTTGTTAAAAATATAGAAGAGCTTAGCGAAATACCCTCAGGATACAAGCCATATTTTATTAACGCAACAGACAATATTATCTTTACTTCAGGTACGAATAAAGGTCTATATGTTTACGAGAGAAACAGCAAATTGATAAAAACCTTAAATACGGATAATGGTGCAGGGTTTCAATTTTGTTTGTCAGAGGATGAGAAAACAATATTATACAAAACTTATGTTATGGATGCCTCTGGCAAAAGACAATCTGCTATATACAAACAAAATATGAGCAGCGGAAATAAAAAAATAATCATTGAAAATGCCAGAGGCTTAAGTACAATTAGTTTCCGAAATGGAAGCTTACTTTATTTGCAAAAAACTGAATTAAAAACACATACCGTAAAACCTCAAAAAACAAAAAGTAGCAATACTGTTGCCGTTTTTACTGATGAAGACTTGAATTTAGTATTACTAAATAATAGTATAAGCACGATTCTTAACCCACTAGGAAATGGCAATTATATATGGGTTTCTTTATCGCCTGACGGACAACGAGTTTTGTTTAATAAAACAGGTGAGGGAACTTATATTTGTGAGCTTAATGGAAAAATCATCGCAAATCTGGGCAGATTGCATGCTGCAAAATGGTCGAATGATGGCTTATGGGTTATTGGAATGAATGATTATGATGACGGAAGACAATATACAAGTTCGCA